>JBMNNU010000106.1:0-10485 GCA_050942695.1 Chloroflexota bacterium | reverse complement strand
CTCCTGGCACTGCTCCTGTGCTGCACGGAAGCCTTCAGCCTGCCCATCGTTGTAGCCTCGGATTACAGCATCTCGTTTGAGTGCCGCGGCGCTGGCCTCCGCTTCTGCCAGTATCGCCTCCGCTTTCTCCTTCGCGACCTGTACGGGGTCGATTTTCTGGCTGCATTCAACTGCCTCTTCAGGTATGCTGGGCTTTGGTGGGAGGTATGATGGAGTGAAACCCTGTTTACTCGGTAAGCCCACCTGTACGGCTGCTTTTTTTAAGAATGCCGCATTTTTGATGATCTTAGGCAACTACCTCATCCTCCGCGCCACCGCGAGCAATCACTATCTCCTCCGCGTCGTCCAATCTTCGGATGATGGTTACTATCCGTTGCTGCGCATCTTCCACAGTGCGGAGCCTCACCGGGCCACCGACCTCCATGTCCTCCCTCAATATTTGAGCTGCGCGTGTAGACATATTCTTGAATATTCGGTTTTTAACCTCTTCACTGGCACCCTTGAGAGCCAATGCCAAATCTTTGGTATCAATCTCCCGCAGGACTCTCTGGATCGAGCGGTCGTCCAGCTTGATGATGTCTTCAAAGACGAACATCTGCTTCCTGACTTCTTCGGCAAGGGCGGGGTCGGTCTCCTCTAAAGACTGCATGATGGTCTTTTCCGTCGACCTGTTGACCTGTGTGAGCACCTTCACCAGGAACTCAACACCTCCAACCGAGGAGTAGTCCTGGCTGAGAACCGAAGACAGCCGCTTCTTCAGCGTTTGCTCTACCTGATCGATCGCCTCTGGCGTCGTTCGCTCCATGGTCGCGATGCGAAGGGCTACCTCCGCTTGCAGGTCCCTATCGAGTCTAGCGATGATGGAGGCTGCCAGAGTTGGCTGCAGGTGAGATAGAACGAGAGCGATAGTTTGTGGGCGCTCGTCCTGGATGAATCCCACAAGCTGCACAGGGTCTGCCATGCGGACGAAGTCGAACGGATCGCTACGCCACCCTGATGCTAGCCGTTCGACAATCTCTTTTGCCCTTTGAGGGCCCAACGCATGGCTTAGCACCTCTTTCGCGTATTCCACTCCACCGCTGGAGATATACCCCTGAGCTTGAGCTAGCTCCAAAGCCTCACTCATTATGTCAAACCGCACCTCGTGGGCGATCCGTTCCATGGAGAATATCTCTACAGTCACACGATCGATGTCGGGTTCTTTAAGGTGTTTCATCACCTCGGCTGATAGATCGGCGCCTAAAGCGATCATCAGCGCTGCTGCTTTTTGCCGGCCGTTAAGCTTTCTAGCCTGTAGCGGTGGCATGATTACCTCTCGTCTAACCACGATTTAACAATTTGAGCCACCAACTTCGGCTCGGTGCCTGCAAGTTTAGTCATCTCACGCTGGACTTCTATGCGGCGGACCTCTTCCTCTGTTGGTGGGAGCTTGATCGGCACAGCAGCCGCTGGGGCCAACTGTTGCTGCGCCTGTTGTTGCGCCAAAGCCGCGCCTTTTGGTTTTTTTACCTGGTTTGGATCTCGGGTAAGGCCTTTAATCAGCGAACGAACCAGCAATAGCACCACCAGTATCGAGATCACCGCCAGCGCTCCCCGCGCAATCACCATATACATCTCTCTCTTTGCCGCCTCTTCGTCGGCCAGTTCGCGGGCTGTTGTCGCCGATTGGTCAAAAGGTAAGCTTTCTACAACTACTGTATCACCCCTACTCACATCCAAACCGGCTGCAGCGGTAACACACTTTGTAACGGTGGCTATGACCGCTTCATCCAACTGTCCATCCAATAGCACTGCAACTGACAGTTTTTTGATTTCGCCAGGAGTCTTTGTCGTTTTTTCTACTAACCTTGAGATCTCGTAGTTAGTGGTAGCCTCCCGCCGCTCGTATTTCCAATCATCTGCTTTTGCTGTAGCCGTCGCCGTTGTGTTTGCCTCATCATCAGGTGACGTTTCCTCTTCCCCGCTTTCTTCCTGCGTTTCGTCGGGGCTGGTGGGGCCTGCTGGAGAATTCCCCCCCAACGGATAGGTAGGTACGCCGGAGTAGTTATCAAGCAATGGGGAATTGGATCTTTCGGTTATCTCCTTGGCGCTTCTGACCTGGCCGGGTGCGCCTCCAGGAGAAAAGGTCTCAGAGCTGGATTCGTATTGGTCCCAATCGAACGCAGCGCTGACCCTTACCACCGCTTTTCTGGGGCCCAATACCTGCTCCAACATCGCTTGAATATCGTTTTGCAGCAAACGCTCGTAACTTTTTTGGACTTCGGCCTGGAGCCCCGCGCGCCCGGCCGAAAGTATCGAGCTATCATCGTCTCCGGAGAGCACGATTCCGTTGCCGTCAACAACCGTTACGTTATCCGCTTTCAAGCCTTCAACGCTTCGAGCGACGAGGTTGACGACACCTCGAACCTGGCGTCTGTCCAGCTCAGCCCCTGGCTTAAGCTTGACCACAACCGACGCAGTCACCGGCTTTTCTTCTTCGACGAACAGTTCGCTTTGTGGGAGGACAATATGAACCCTTGCTTCCTCCACACCAGCCAGGCTACTGACGGTGCGAGAGAGTTCACCCTCCAACGCTCGCTGGAAATTTAACCGCTGGGCAAAATCAGTTAAGCCGAAACTCATTTTGTCGAAAAGCTCAAATCCTACAGATCCGCGTGCAGGTAGTCCTTGGGATGCGAGTTGCAGACGTACTTCATAGACCCGATCGGACGGCACACGGATGGTCGAGCCGCCATCCGCCAACTGGTAAGGGACATTCGTCTCTTTGAGCTCGGCAACAATAGCCGATGCATCGCTCTCGGATAGCTGTGTAAATAAGGCCGAATATTCCGTGCGCTGCGACCAATCCATCAGGAAGACGATAGCAACGATTGTAGCTATTACAACCGCGATCAAAGAGCCCTTTTGAAGGAGCGAAAGTTGTTTCCATATTTTGGGGCCTTCTAATCTGAGCCGTGCGATGAGATCTCCCAAGATTGCTCTCCCACGAAATGAGTTCTGAAAACCGAGTCCTGAGTGCTGAGTGCCGTTACTCAGGACTCAGAACCGCTTAAACCTGCATGCGCATCACTTCTTGGTAGGCTTCGATCAGCTTGTTTCTGATCTGCAAAGTGAAGTTAAAGGCTAACTGGGCTTCTTCAGTGGCCAGAACTGCATCGTGAATATCCACATCCTTGCCGATAGCAAGCTGCACTGCCATCTCATCCGCTCTATCCTGCATGTTGCTGACTTCCTTCAAAGCCGAAGACATAGCCTCCATGAAGCCCGCACCGTTCTGCCCGGATTTATTCTTTCGAGCGAGATCTATCGGAAGGGGTGAGTAACCTACAGATGTAATCTCCATTCAGGCCTCCAATTGCTGACAACGCTTAGACACGGCCGAGTTCCAAGGCCTTTTGAGCCATGTTTTTCGCCGCGTTTATGGCGGTCACACTGGCCTCATAAGCCCTGACCGCAGAGAGCATATTGCCCATCTCGTGGACCAGGTCGATGTCAGGATATGCCACATCTCCGTTTTCATCCGCATCCGGATGGGATGGGTCGCTGACTAATCTAATCTGCTCATGATCTGTTATCCCCAACACTCTGACGCCTATCGGGGATACAGAACGGCCGCCAACCGGGATTACACCTCTGTTAGGTGAGTAAGCAGCACCTAATACTACTTCACGCCTTCGATATGGCCCGCCCTCCGGTGTACGAGTGGTGCTTACGTTCGCAAGGTTACTTGCGACTACGTCCATCCGGAGCCGTTGAGCAGTCAGGCTCGAAGCACTGATTCTCATCGACGATGTTAGACTCATAATCGCCTCCTCTTTGAGTCACTTATTGCCCCCTGCATAGGTAAGTGAATTATTGGGGGCACCCCAAGGCCCGCTTTGCTCCCCTCTCCCTGTGGGGGAGGGGTTGGGGGTGGGGTCCGTCCCTCTCACCCAAGCCTCGCCAGGCCTCAACGCTGCGCTCGCTCGCGTTGAGTGCTCTGGACCCACCTTTAGACACCTATGCAGCGGCCAGCAGAGATGGCGTATGAATGCTACGAGATTGAGAAGATAAGCTGCATAGGGAAAACCCTTAATTATTGTTAGGCTTTACCCTATTGCAACCATTTAGGGGGAAGCGGATATTATGAGGAGTAATTGACTCGATTGTCTCTCAACGCCAATTGGATTTCTATGTTCCCAATAGGTACCTGGAGAGGAATGACGAGCCGCTTTATGTTGGGAGTACTGATCACCGTATCCTTCCCGATCATTACTGCAGGTGGGGTTATTCCGCAACTGAATCCGAGTTCAGCTAAAGATGTCACGAAAGATCCAACGACCACGTTGGCCATCTCAGCCACGCCGCTTTGAGCTACCTCATCAAGCTTCTCGAATTCGGATCCCATCATGTGAGAAACTAGCTTGAGGGCGGTCTCCTCGTTCAGGCCAAATATCACCATTCCGCGCAATCGACCCGTAACACCGATGAGTGCCGTTACCCCTTTACTCACGTAATAGTCACCCTGTGCCGAGGGTTGGTCTACTCGAGCCCCCACACCTAACTCGGTGCTGAGAACCTGTATTGCGGAAGCGACAAATTTCTTGATTACCTGATCATTCAACGCGCTAAACCTCCTAAAAAATTCGCTATCTACTAGCGCTGGTCTTTCTATAAAATGAGATAGATACGTTTTCCAAACCGATTTCCCTGGCCCGAGGGATAATTTCCGTACCTCCGACAAACAGTATCCCTCCCTCGACCAGGGAGTCCGCGAATTTTTTGTATAGGATATCTTTAGCTTCTTCAGTGAAATAGATCACGACATGCCTGCACAAGATGAGCTGAAATCCGGATTCGAAGGGATCCTTCAATAGGTCGTGGTGCTGAAACCTGATGCGGCGCTTCAGCGAATCGACGACCCGGTACCCAGATGTGTCTCGTTGAAAATATCTTTGCAGTCGGCGATTGCTAACATTGCGAATGTCTGCTGGCGAGTATCCTTCACCCTTTTGCGCCTTTTTCAGGATTGACCTGTCAACGTCTGTAGCAAGCACGCTCCAGCGGCCATTAGGTGCCATGTCTTCAAGCATCATAGCTAAAGAATAGGGCTCCGACCCGTTGGAGCATCCAGCGCTCCAAACTCGGAACTCACGGCCCCTAACCATGATTTTTGGAACGATGTGCCTTTCCAGGTATTCAAATTTTTCTGGTATTCGGAAGAACTCTGATACGTTGATGGTGAAGAAATCTAGGAACTCTTGCAGCTTTGCAGGTTGCTCGAGAACGCGTGCGTATTCATACAGGTTTGCCACCTTATTCCGTGCGATCAAGGTGCCGAGCCTTCGCCGCATTTGCTGGCTTTTGTATGCCGTTAAGTCAATCCCTGTAAGCGCCTTTACCCGTCTCTGAAAGAAAGCATAGGCTATGTCGTCTGCGCATATTGGATTGCTCGCCAACCGTTCACCTAAAATCGCCATCTTTACCTATGCACCAACTCTTTATTTTTTTGAGAAACAGCCTCGATGATGGTGGCGGCTATATTCTCCAATCGAACCACTTTATTAGACGCACCTGCCTCGCTGGCACTCCGTGGCATACCATACACAACGCAGGTAGCCTCATCTTCTGTTACCACAAAGCCCCCAAATTTTTTTATTGCGATAGCCCCATTGGTGCCGTCTGTGCCCATCCCGGTTAGTATTACCCCTATGGTCGATGATCCATATATCGAAGCTGCCGACTGCATCGTAATATCTACAGCAGGCCTTACTCCGTGAAGGGGTGGACTTTTCTCCAGGGTGATTCGCCCTCCCTGTCTGACTATCATGTGAAAATCCCCAGGAGCCAATAGGGCAGTGCCGATCTCAACGGTATCTCCATCAGCAGCCTCTCTTACCTCCAAAGACGATACTTCGTTGAGCCTGTTCGCCAGCGATCGCGTGAATCCAGCCGGCATGTGCTGGACGATCAGAATTCCCACAGGTAGATTAGCCGGAAGGCGAGGCACCACCTCAAACAGTGCCCTTGGCCCACCTGTGGACGTGCCGATGACGACTACTTTAGATGGCTTCCGTGAGGAAAACCGAGCAGGCGATACCGAAGACAAGCTTCTGGCTTCGGCCAACTGTTTATAGCTCATTCGAAAGCGCAGTTGCCTGAGGTTGAGCCCTGAAGCAGCCTTGATTTTCTCGATAAGTTGAGTCCATGTGGAGTCGGCTGACGCCGCCTGAACTACCGAAGGTTTCGTGACGAAGTCCACAGCCCCAAGTTCAAGGCCTCTAATGGTGACGGCAGCGCCCTCCTGTGTGAGGGTGCTAAGCAGGATCACCGGGACCGGGTTTTCTTTCATGATCTGCTCTAATGCCGTTAATCCGTGCATCCGGGGCATTTCCAGATCTAGGGTAACCACGTCGGGCTTGTATTGAGCGATTTTCTCTATGGCGTCTATTCCATCCCTTGCGCTACCGGCAACTTCGATAGAGCTATCGGCTTCAAGCTGCTTGGTGATCAGATAGCGCATGAATGCCGAATCGTCGACAACCAGTACTCTGATGCTCTTGGATGGAGCTGCGTTGAATGCTGCATCTCGAAGCATCATCTAACCTACCAGTTTCTTGACAGTACCCAGCACTCTGTCACTCTGGAAAGGCTTTAATACAAAATCCTTAGCGCCTGACTTGAGAGCTTCCATCACGATGGACTGTTGGCCCATAGCCGTTACCATGGCCACCTTGGCGTTAGGGTCCATCTTACGGATTTCTTTCAAAGCGGTCAGGCCGTCCATCTCGGGCATGGTGATATCCAAAAGCACCCCATCGGGCTTGTGTTGTTGGTACAATCGCACCGCCTGAGCACCATTCTCCGCTTCGATAACCTTGTATCCGTTTTCTATCAACAGTTTTGAGCAACGCATTCTCATAAAGGCAGCATCATCTACTACAAGCAAAGTTGCCATCTAAATACTACCCCCTTTCTAACAGCCGAAATGATAATCAGAGCTCTTTCTCTTTTTCGCCGATAATGCGGACAGTTGTCCTTCCTGTTCCTACATGCAGCGCCATGGTGCGCCCACGGTTGCCGCCAATATCGGCGTTAACCAAAGAAATCCCATGTCGTTCCATTGCAGCTTTTACGGCATGTATGTTTCGCTCTCCAATGTTGAATCCGTTTTGAGAAAAGCCCGTTCCGATCAGCATCTGGGCCCCTCCAGCTATCTTCCCAACCAAACGTCGCGGTTGACCTCCCAACCTCCTGATCTCTTCCAGCAGCATAGGCACCGCCAAATCCGCGAACTTTCCGAGAGGCTTTTGGCTTAACGCTTCCTTGCTGTTCGGCAACATCACGTGGGCTAACCCGGCTACTTTGGCATGTGGATCATATACAGACACCCCTATGCAGGAACCTAATCCATACGCGATCAACACCTCCTGCAGGCTATTGCTTACTCGAAGCTCGCCTATACCCACAGGAACAATTACCTGATCTCCCATCGCCTCTCACGAACCTCCAAAACTGTGGCCAACGATGGCGTCTCCGGTGCAATCACTAATAGCGCCTTGACCTTATGTCGACCAACGAGGAAATAGTTCTCCGCTACCAGAGCCTGCCGTGGAGAATCGATCGTATCTGGCCCCAGTATGTCCAAGGCAAAAGAAGCTGGTTGCACCAGTACAGCCGGTGGAGAGAGGCGGATATTAAAAAAAACCCCTTCGGTTACTGCTTTACAAAGCGCGATGCTTGTCAGTTTCGCTATCTCACCCAGCGCAGAGCGCTCCAGGGTACCTAGCGTTGTTGCCATCCCCTTTGTGCGGCAGCGCATCATCTCAATCAACTGGCAAGCCTCGTGGGTAGAGATTTCTAGCATTATGTAGCCTTGGATGTCGCCCGAGATGGAAATGTAGATAGCAACAATCTCCTCCTCAGGTTGCCAGAATAAGACCGGCACCTTCCACATATCGAGTACCGATAACGTGGCTGTATTGATACCTATTGGGCGGCCGAGCGCAGCAGAAATCTGCTTCGCAGCGCCGTCTAAACAGCCAGCGATCTTTGCGTATAGATCTTCAGAGCATCGCTCTATCCTTGTTGGTTGGGTGATCATGCAGCCCATACCTTCGTCTGTTCTTCGAGGACATATTTGATCAGGCTTGGAACGTCCAGAATTAACGCGACTCTCCCATCTCCAAGGATGGTTGCTCCGGTGACACCGGCGATATTACCTACCTGCCTGCCGAGAGATTTGATTACTACCTGCAGCTCCCCTAGCAGCGAGTCCACGATCAGCCCAAACCGGTTTTCTCCAACCCGGACTGCTACGACGAATACCCGATCCGAATCGCTCTCTTTTGATGGAAGGCAGAGTGCCTGATCGAGCGCTACTAGTGGCAGCACCTTTTGTCGAAGCTGTATCGCCTGTCGCTTGTTGATGCACTGTATCTCTGATTTTGTAACACGGAGTGTTTCCACCACAGAAACTAAAGGGATCGCCAATATTTCGTCCCCAAGACCAACCATCAACGCATCGATAATCGCTAGGGTCAAAGGCAACTCTAACGTGAATCGAGTGCCCTTACCCATCCACGTTTCAACTGATACTGAACCGTTCAGCTTTTCGATGTTAGTTCGAACGATGTCCATACCTACGCCCCGGCCCGATACGTCGCTGACCGTCTCTGCGGTGCTGAAGCCCGGCGCAAATATCAGATCTAAGGCCTCCTGATCCGACATTCGGTCGGCTGCCTCCTGGGTGATGACTCCTCGATTGACGGCGGTTGCTTTAACTTTCGCAGCGTCGATCCCTTTGCCATCGTCTTCGACTCGAATCAATATGCGGTTCTCACGGTGCATAGCCGATAGCCTGACCGTCCCGATTTCCGATTTGCCTAACTCCAATCGCTTATCGGCAGGCTCGATACCATGGTCTACGCAATTGCGAAGCAGGTGTACCAAAGGATCGTGCAGCTCTTCTATGACAGACCTATCCAGCTCGGTTTCCTTGCCTTCGATCACGAAGTCCACTTTTTTCCCTATTCGCTGGGCCAGGTCTCTCACGACTCTGGGCAACCTGTTAAACAGGCTTTCTACAGGCAACATCCGAGCTTTCATTATGCTTTCCTGAAGCTCATCTACGATGCGCCCGATATGTAGGGTTGTATCGGTCAGTTCCCCGATTGCCTCGTCGTCATACTTAAGCTGGAGTTGCCCGCCGAGCTGCGTCAATCGAGTGCGGTCGATAACAAGCTCTCCAACCAGATTGAGAAGGTTATCCAAACGAGATACATCTATTCGAACAGTTTTCCCGAGGCCCCCATGGGAGTTACCGTTCGCTCGTGGTTTGCCAGTCTTGGACCCTGCCAGAATTCTCTTTTCAGAATCTGTCTTAGCCGATAGCGATTCGGCTCCGGCCGATTTGGCGGAGGGTTCTGGACTTTCCAACGGATTTCCACAGCTATCTACGGCGACAACCGGATCTTCGACAGTAACCTTCACCTCAACAACGTCAGGAAGCGCTTCCAGGGCTTTTACCAATCCTTCACGGTCCTCGTTGACCCTCATCAGCATTTCCAACTGGAGGCCGACTTCCATCTTTTCGATAGCCTCCAGGCTTGGATTGGAGTGAACTACCTGCCCGAAGCTGGACGCTTCGATGTAGGCCTGGAGTAATCTTGCGGCGGACAGAGGGCAATCATCAGCAATTCTGACATAAACCCTGAAGTCCCCTGTTGCCTCAGCGTCTATCGGTGGTTGGAATTCGGTTTCAGAAGGTTCTGCAACTGAAGGCGAAGCTATCGACGTAGTCTGGGAGGATGCTGAAATTATGTTGTCGAGGCTTTCGACTAGCTCTGTAGGGTCAAAATCCCCCTCTTCGAGAGTCTCGACCTCTAACTTGAGCAATCGTAATCCGTCTAAGCTCTCTAAAAGAAGGTCTATCAACCCTGTGCTACACTCTGTTTGGCCTTGTCGCAGTTGATCCAGGACGTTCTCCATCGCGTGGGTCAACATCGCCATTCTCTTGTGGCCGATCGCTGCCGAAGACCCCTTTAATGTATGGGCTGCCCTAAAAATTTCCTGCAGTAGCTCAGGTCGAGGGCCCTCTTTTTCGAGGAGAACGATATCCTGATCCAGTAGCTGCAACTGCTCCTCCGCTTCTTGGAGGAATAGCTGCAATTCATCCGGTGCGGCATCAAAAGTCAGCATTGTTAACCTTCCGTCATACGGATTTGTGAGCTAAGAAGCTGTCCGTTACCGCTAGCGGATCGTCCCAGCGGGGAGCGCTGGTTGGGTATTGGATAGTCTCTTAGCATAGTGCCCAGTCTGCTCTCATTAAGTATCGGCAATACTTCTCCGTTACAACGGAGACTTAGGTCCTTTCGACTCAGGCCAAAGGTCCTTAGATCTTGGCATGGTTCACGACACGAGTCACAACGTAGATAACATGGAGTGACCGACCCAACCATCGCCAGGCTGGGCGTACGGATGGTACGCTTGCAGCTACAGCAACTT
>JBMNNU010000104.1:0-10671 GCA_050942695.1 Chloroflexota bacterium | reverse complement strand
GAACTTCTCTCGCCAGGGATAATCAGGGGCAACAAAGGTCTCCTTGCGATGCAAGATAGGAGGATTGGGCGAGTCGCGGAAATCCCTGTACTTGATATCGAGTCTCCGGAGGTCAGCCCTAACTGACACAGTCAGGGCCGGGTGGGGGTCCCGGTCGAAATCCGGATAGGCCAGATAGGTGATCTTGGGCTCGATCCGGTTGAGCTTGATGATGTTAGCGTGGTCCACGGTACCTGTTAGCGCTCGGCCGCAGCCTTCGTATACTCTGAGGAGAGGGGCGAGACGCGGCAGAGCTGAGATGTGGACGTAGAGTGCCTCGCGGGTGAGTTTCCCAACTGTCGACTCGCGGCATGCGCGGTCGATAGATGCTTGATTACCGACACTGAAGAGAAGATCGTCAGCAGCAGCACACGCCTCCCTGTAGGAGCCAAAGAAAGCCTTAACGTCCAATTGGAGATCCGCTGGGAGTTGTGTGGACTTCGGGCGGCCCCGAAAAGCCGCAAGTGCAAGGTAGACGGTCAGATCCTCAGAGGCGCGAACTCGGGCTGCCTGCCAGTTCTCGTCTCCTGTGACGCGCCTAACCACGGAGAGAGCCGCCTTGATACTACCAAACCGCTCAATAATAGCCTGTGCTTGTTGAAGCTCGAAAGCCTCAGGATATCGCCCACGGGATTCGACGAAGGCCACAAGAGGATCAAGGATTTCGCGATTGGCCTCGTACATAGCTTCGCTAACGCGGGGACGGCGAACCGCAACGGGGCGATGTCGGACTCTGGATGCAAGGTAGCTCTGGGCTATGAGATCGTCGCGGAAGACGTAAAAGATCCCTGGAGCGGCCGTTATACTTCGGACGCCAAGGGTCGTGTCGATCCAAGCCCGCAACTCCTCTTGAGTGAAGAACTTCTGGAAGGTGCCTCTAGTGGTGATGAGGCCATCGGAGTACTCCCGCCCCGATACAGTGCGGGCTTCGTAATCAAGTCTCGCCGACACGATCAGGACTGATCTAGCCAAAGACCAAGCGGCTCGCAGCGCATCGGCGCGTTCTGATGGGTCCTCAATAACGTTGACGACGTATCCTAGATTGACAACGTCCGCCGCACGGCGATCCGCGTCCGGACGGTGCTCTGGATCCCAGCCCGCTACTTCGTAACCTAGGGCTGCGAGTCGTTGGAGGTCACCGCCGTGCCCGCATCCGTAATCGAAGTAAGAGGCGCCCGACGGCAGTAGCCCATCAACTAGCGCAAGGCCAACAGGCCGCGACAGCGAACCACGTTTAATGGCCGTGAGGGACCGTTTAACGGTTTCATTGTCGGGTTTAGGATGAACAGTTACTGACACGCAAATGACCTGCCGAAGTTGGTATTATCGTTTTGCTTTGTCCTTCTCCATTCAAGAATTGTACCGAAAACGATCCATATTGATGAACCCATGCCCGTCCGCCCAAGCCATGATCAACGTCTACGCGGAACCATCAGCCAAGGTAAACAGCTTGGCGCTGCGTTCACCGATGTATGCATAGCAGTATCAGAACTCGCCGTTGGGGTTCTCGGCCACCTTGAGAGCAAAACTGCTTCCCTAGTCTTCGTCATCGCGACTAGCGTGCATGGCGAGGATCTGTTGCATCTTCTTACAGATTCGCCTTCCTCCAACTTCTCCAGCCACTCCCTGGAACTCACCGTTCTTTCTCCAGTCCAGGGCGCCTTGAATAGACAGCTTCTGGATCTGTCGTTCTACCCGCTCCCAATTTACGGATCTAGTCTCCATCTCATATGCGGGAGCTAGAATGTCCTTGGCAGCCAAGCTCCATGCGATCAGCCCGGTCGTCTCGAGAAGTTTGAACTCATGGTCCTTTGGATCCTTGCTGATGTCATCCCACTCCTCTGGGAAATTGTCGGCAATGAGCGTCCAGTAACGGAACATGATGTCGACCTTCTGATCAAGGTCAATGCCCTCAAAAACCCCGTGGTCAAATGTCCGCGTGACGCTCTTTTGCACTGCCGCCAAGCTGAATAGGTCGCCTTTCGTTCGTTGTACCTGAGTGATTTTGTTGAAGAAGGGGGAGTCTTGCCGGTTGTCCAGCTCCAAAGCGACCAATGCATCCTCGCTTCCGTCAAACACTCCTGCTAAAAGAACATTGAGGGACTTCGGGACACCTTTCTGCGTAGTGTTGATGGTGAGAAACTCATCAACTTCCTCTTTCGGGTCGAGATCTGGAAGAAGTATGAACTCGATACTCCTCGGGATCTGGTCCTCGTCGAAGAGATAGGCGTAGCCTCCTACTCGGTGCTGTCCGTCGATAATTGCCGCAGGAGCGTAAACCTGGAGGGATTGGCTCGCTTCATCGAAGGTCCACTTCCCGCGGCCACTAAGCATTACTGGAGGCACGACGCTGAGGGGATTCTGCCGCACGAAATCGCCAAACAGCCTCATCCGCGTAGCCGATCCCGGACGCTGATAGCCACCATCGGTTACCTCAGCGAGATAGCTTTTTTTGCTCTCTTCCCTAACAGGAACGAAAGTCAACAGCCTAACCATGTCAGACGAGATGGTGCCAGAGTAATAATACCGTTTCACGCCTGTCTCGGGATGAGAAATCTCCCGGCGGGCTACGTTCGGAACAATCGTAAAGGCATCACCGATGGGCATTATTGACCTCCTACTCGTCGCGCCGAGAGGCGTAGCTAGTCCATTATTTCCAGTTCATATGGTGAAGTGGTTTCCGTGCCAGCCTTTCTGATTCGTAGCCGACAACCAGAAAGCGAGCCGCCCCGCACTTTTCTCACCTCTTCGAGAGGCTTACCAAGTGAGACGGCTGAAGCGTAAAGCAGATGAGGAAAACCAGCTCGTTCAACTCTAATGCAGGGAGTATAGCCGCGCTGGGTGAGGCGCACTCCGACTTCCGATTTGAGCTCGATTTCCGTCCATCCTGTGCCTACGCGGAGCTGAGGGAGATTGGGGTCATCGATATAATTCGAAGGAACTTGCTTTTCCTTCATTGCTGTACAACACCTCGCATCGTTGAAATGTAAAGCCAGTAGCGTAAGCAGAAAACTCTGTTCTATTCGGCTACGTAGATAGTAGGGGGCACCGGGATCCGGAGTTCTCACGCGAGACCTGTTGAGTAGTCGTAGCGTGGTCGTCGCAGGCACACCGACTGCAGAAGGCATTCATGAAGCCTTGAGATCGTAGCTTCTTCAAGAACTCCATCCTCCCAGGTTCGGGCAGCCCTCGGAAACGGGCCAGCAACCCGTCGATTTCGAGCTTATCGAGTCGCTCCTCACATGCCGCTATGGCCTGGTCTACTTTGGCTCTCTCCTGCGCGGAAAGAAGTCGAGGAGGATTGTGCAATCGAGCCAAGAGATCTCTAACCTTCTCTGCTCTCGCACTCTCGAGACTGGCAATGTCGGGAACGTTCGAGCGCATCCACGCATCAGCAACACGGCGTCTTCGCGCTCGGATCGTCGAAGCGATCTCATCGTATGGATCAATGAGGAACGGACACTCGCCCGCAAATGCATCGTTCGTTTCAGCTCTGTTTCGCTCCAGGAGGCTTTCAAACTCTTCATCGGTAAGGTGGTCGTCGTCTAGCTGCCTGAAATGCCCTTCTACCAAGTCCAATTCCCTGGTGGCCGAATAGAGGTCTTCCAGGTTCTGCTCCTGTCCTGCGAAGATCCTGATGAGATCTCCTACCTTCGCGCGGCAGGTCTGGATGTCACTCAAGGAGCATATCTCAAATAGAAGGAGCTCTTCCAAGTCCTCTTTGTGGCGTTTCAGTTGCTCCCTGCAGCGATCCCTCAACTGAGCAAGCTGAATCTGAGCAGAATCGAGATCAGATCGCACCAATTCCACGTTCCTCAGCCGCGCTTCATTTATGAGTCGCTGATACTCCTCGATCTTGCTCAACAGATCGTTCAAAGCCCCGATGCTCGTCGAATCGTTGACAACAGCTACGCGCACGAAGCTGTTGACGTCCGTCTTTAAAGCTATCGCTCGCCCCAGAAACTCAAGATGGTCGCGCACGATCTCCACGTGGCTCTCTAAGGCAGCCTTCTCTGCTGTCAGCCCCAAGAGAGTCAAGTTGTTCCCGATGTTCTCCATCTTGCGGATGAACTTCTCCATCTGACCGATACTCGTCTCTCTCTGTTGGGGTAGCCAGGTAGGAAAGGTTTCCTGGGTTTTGGCCCGCGCCTCCGCCTCGTGGCGCTCAACCTCGGCAATCTGTTCTTGGGTCCAGCGGTTTTCCTCTTCCCGCATCGCCTTACGCAGCCGAGCAAGTTCCGCTGCACCCCATGAAAGGAAACCAGCATCGTCGCATGCTAGTCCCCGATTCACCTTCTCGAGCGCCTCATTCAATTTCTTTTCATGGTCTGCTAGCTTGTCCAGCGCGTCCTTCGCCTTGGAACGCAGATTGTCGTACCAGTAGTACAGCCCCTCTGGAATCTGCAAGCGGTCCCCAAGTTCATACGCCTTTTGCAGATACGCCTCGCGACCGGAGTAGCTGGTCTCGAGTCCCCAATCGTTCAAGAGCCTCTGCCACTCATTTATTCCTTGGGTCTGCAAGACGACTGTGTCGGTCAAGGCGGAGAGGTCGAGATAGTTACCAGGCATGGCGCTTTGCAACCAGATCTCGGTCGAGACACGCTGCCCACCCTTGAGCAACACCAGGTGGTCTTTGCGGCTACCGAAAAAGAGACCTAAAACCAGCCCCGCCGAGGCGATATTGCACGCGTACGGAGGTAGGCACAGAGTCTTGAACGCATGCCCCAAGTTGAATTGCCCAGCAGAATCATCGTCAGTTTCAGTCTTTAACCAGGACTCTAATAGATCTATCAGATCCCTAACAGCACGGTTTCCAGGTCGTGTCCGAAGCCTACCGTCTGCGTCAAATATATCCCAAGATTTGACCAAAACCCGGTCAGCTCGGTTCTTCTCCTGAATGGTACATCCGTCTATGAACCCCTTGTCCAACGCACCCAAGAACAATTGTCTTGTGAACATCTTACTACAATGTACTGCAACCCCATTGCGCGTTGTGATACCGTCAAACGGGAACGGAATCCTATGTGGATAGACAGCGGCGAACAATTTGGTAAGCGCGGATTTTAGAGGAGCAGGTGCAATCTCTTGGCTGGTGGCAAACACTACGTGGCGCTGTTTCCTCAACTCATCGAATTGGTTCTGTAGCTCCTGCTCAAGGTTAATCTTGCGTTCTGCAATGTAGTTGGCGTAGCGCTGTGAGTCCGCGGGGTCTAGCTGACCCCGTAGGATCGAGTACTCGGCAACCTTGCTTACAAACGCTCCATTCTGGTCGTGCAGGAAACATACGGCGATCGGAGCTCCCGTATCCAATGAAACTCCAGCCTTCCCCAGCCGCTCTTTCAGCATGGTCCGAACTTGTTCCTGGACTTTCGTCAGATCGCTGCCCGGCCCAACATAGCAGTATATGAGTTGCCCCTTTGGCTCATCGACAGCCCTGGCATCCAACCAGCCACTGACAGCAAAGTCGATTTGGCTGCTCAACAGTCCTACGTTGGCAAAGTAAACGCTATAGTTCCACTCCTTCGTGAGTATCTCGCTCTCGATGCCGAAGTCAGTACTCTGATCCGCCCGCTCAGGGAACCACCTGCCGAAGTACATGCTGAAGAGCTCTTCGCGCCGGAAAGCTGGTACCTCAGCCGCTTTCGCTTGTAGCCAGTCCAAGAACTTAGAGTATGGAACACCGTCAGTGAGAAGTTCGAACCGCTGAGCCGCCCCGTTCCACCCCAAAGCCGCCCTGTCTCGCTCCAGAGTATTGATCGTTTCCAAGGTGACCTGCTTCGTTTGCCCCGCAAAGCGAGCAATCGCGTCGATCCACTCCTCTCTGGACTGGATCCTGGCACCAACCTTCGAAAGCAGCAACACTGCTTTAAGCACACTAATCTCGGTGGAGCTAAGGACCTGCTGGTACTTGTCTATCACGCTTCGATAAGCCTGGGCGGATGGGCCTTGTTGGCCGAAGCTCTCCGTTGCCAGGAAGTCAGCGATCAACTCCTCGCTGCAAAGGTCTACAGGAGCCAACGTGAAGCCCGCAGGTGGCTCAATTGAATTAAACTTGTCAAAAGCATCGGCCAGAAGCGACAGAGCCGATCGTTGATGAAGCGAGCGGCCGACAGAGGCCAACCTGTAGAGCAGCCATGTAGATAGTGGGTGCAAAGGCCAGCATCCACGTCGGATCATGCGCTCAAAGCTCTCGATATTCGCCCACACCGCATGGTTGTCGAGTTCGGGAAACCATCGTCGCATGTAGCCTTGAATTGTCTCAGCTCTCTCACTCAGAGTAGTCAACTGATGGCTAAGCCGCTCTTCATCGTTTTTCTTTAGGAGATTGGCAATCAACGTCTCTAAGTTGGTGGAGAGACGCACCTTCCGAACCCCATCGTACCTAGACGAGTATCGCTCCAGCTCGTCCCGAAGCTCAGCAGACATTCTCGAGATGTAGGCACGCAATTCGAATTGGATGAAACCGACGAGGAATACCCCCTCACTGTTTGCCTGGACCGCTTCAAACAGTTGCTGAGGAGACCCCGGGCCAGCGATTTGTGGTCGTAGTACTGCGAACTGGAGATAGTGCCCAAACTCGTCGAACAGGATTACGATACCTGCAAACGGTTTCCCTTCCCCGCAATAGCTCTCTCTCGCCACTCGCACGAACTCGTGCAAGGATTCCTGGCCTACCATCCGGATAGATGCGCCCATTTTCCGTTCGTAGATAGCGTTGACCTTCTGGAAAGCCGTCTCGTCTTGTCGCTGCAGCCGCTCCAAGATATCGGTCACGGAACAATCTGCTCCAAACTCCGCCAAAAACTCATCCTTTAGTGCATCGAAAAAGGATGCAGTAAAGTTGTTCGCAGATCGGAATCGAGGCCGGAGCTCTTCAAGCGGAGAGGTGTCCAGACCTTTCTCGCGAAGAGCTAGCATTACTTGCCGAATGATCTCGCCGGTGAGATCACTTTCCTTCATGCCATTGATCGCGACAACAAGGAAAGGCTTTCTTTGCTCCCCTAAGATCTCACCAATCTTTTCGGCTATGCTTTGATCAGCGGTTGCGATGTTGCTGAGGATTCGCTTTGCGATGGGAGAGCTTGGGTTTCTCAGAAGAAATGTTAGTGTGATTGCCAGGTGTGATTTACCTGTACCGTAACCCGCAATAGCGAGAGCGAATGGTTGGTCCGGCCGCCGACCTGTTATCCGCTCCAGAATATCCAGAGTAAATCTAGCTGTATCAACGAGCTGGTGCCCATCGTCCTGGTAGGCAGCTTGACTTACACCATGGTATTGGGGTCCGTGGAAGGCAAACTGCACCGCTGCTTTCTCAGCCCGTTCGGGATCATCTTCCAGCCAACCTAGCTGCACAGCTCCTTCGAAGAGCAGGTCCTTCTGGAAGGAGACAATATCAGATAAACTCATCTGGATACCCTCCCATCAAGCCATATCGTCGTAGATAGTTGGCCACACCGCCGCCGCACTATTATTTCTCTCTAAGATCCAGGGCCGTCTATGACGATCGACGATAATATGGCCTTTGCGTTCTATTGCAGAAAACGCGAGCTCAAGGTCTGGCTGATCCCACAAGCAAACGTCAAACCAGCCCGTGAGTTCGTTGAAATCGCAAAACGATACTTGATCATCGTCCGGGAAGAAGCTATCCATCAGTGTCAAGATCATTGCGGAGTAGCTCGCGCCATAGACGTCCAGCGTGGGCGCCTTTTTCCGCACCAGCCTGCCACCCTCCTCCTCAACTAACGCCTTGGTTTTGTCCAAGGAGTATTCGTCGGAGTAAGTCGTAATAAGCGGTCCCGGTTTTTTTCCACTCGACCCGAACTTCTCTACCAAGTATCTCTTAAGCTGTGCCTTCGAGAAACAGGCCCCTAGCTGGCTTCGCCCTCGGGCAAATAGGGCATGCCATGCTGCAGCACCGATATCACTACGACACAGATTCATGTGCGCAAGCCACTGAGTTAGCTCATATCCCAGATTAGGATCGTTCGACAGGACGGCTATACCGAAAGGGGTCAACCTTGGTTTTCTGACCTTCCCTTCGGAAGCAGCCAGCGTCACCAGCCCCATGCCGACTGCATAGTCGATGGTTGGTTCCACCTTGCCGCTAGATACTCCGGTGGGAATACCCGTCTCAGCGGCTATCTCCTGGATGGTTCCTTCCTTTTGAAGTGCCGCATAAGTCAAGATCTTACCGATATAGGCCCGCTCGGGCTTGAACGTTCTATGGAAGTTGAACGGTAGTGGTTCCAATTCGCAACCTCTCGGGCAATGCTGTAATCTGGATCTTGAAATACCTTCTTGGCTCCAGCAATCTCGTGCCTTCCTTCAAGGCCGGCCCAAGCGAATAGCATTCACCCTTCTTCAGGGCAGCTAGCCGGGTTACCCAATCATCTGCCCGCTCGCCAGTCACGTCGGCCAAGATCTGAGCGAACGACTTCAACTCAGTGACAGCCGGCCGGAAGAAAAGGGTGTGGCTTGCCTGGAAGAGTCGATCCCGTTCATCCTTCTCCAGATTGCTCAGGGTTTGAGTAGCCAGGATCAGGGAGATTCCGAACTTGCGTCCCTCCGTGAGAAACTGTGCAAGAGGGCTGTCTAGCCGGTGGTCGAGATTCTGGATTTCGTCCAAAACTATCACTCTCGGCTTGTCCTTGCTTCCCTTGGTTCGGTAGTATCGGTACAGGTCTATCAGGGCAAACTCGGTTATCAACTTCGCCATGTCCTTAGAGAAGCCAGCAAGCTGAATGATGTGGCTCCGTGACTTCGCGTCGTTGAACAGCTTTTCCCAGCTTTCCAGGTCTTCCTGCCCAAAAGGATTCATGTCAACAAACGGCTGTATCTTGGTCTTGGCGGTCGCTGATGCATTGCCAACAGCGCCACCAGCCTCTTGCATTTCCTCCAACTGCTCCAGGAGGCCAGCAAGACTAAATTGAGAACCTCGCTTGCTGATCCCATCCGAGATCGCCTTGTACAGGGCGTTCTTCTGCTGAGGGCCTAATTGATAGATTTCATCGAATACGCCACTGACACGCTGTGCGGTGATGGCAGGGCTCTCCTCCAACTCAAAGCCGCCGATAAGATCGACCTGTCGACGGAATGGATTAATCGGCAACGGCTCAATACGGATGATGTGCTGCTGTGGCTGCAACATCTTCCGCGCCGGAGCCTCCATCTGAGCATCGGTGAATCCGCTCGTGTAATCCACGATCAATGAGTTCTGACCTGCCTTAGCCAATTCACACAACAAAGCCTGAATTGTGTAGGTCTTGCCGGTGCCGGAAGCCCCGAACACCAGGAGATGCCTGTTGGGGAGCTCATCGTGGTTGTACTCCCAATACACGCTCCGTCCGCTTGGGACTACGGTGCCCAACAAGATCCGCTGTGCGACACCTGCTGTAACCTCGATCGCTTGTTGCTCTCCACTCGTCTTGGCCTCTCCATCTCCGGGAGGATCTTGGCCACCTGCATCAACCTGTGTCGGATGCCCGCCTCCAGCTCCATTCGGATCAGGTCCGATATCAACCGATACATGATCAACAGGGCCAGTCGCCTGCGGCGCCTGTTCACTCGTCTCTACAGATGAACCGGATCCGGAAGATGCGTTTGTAATCGTTTCGACAGGCTCAACCCGTTTGGCGCGCTTGAAGCTCCGTACCAGCGGCTTCGCACTATCAAAGATATCTACGCTGACGCCTTCCAGGCAGGCTTTACGGATCATTTCCCCGCTCGCTCCGAAGGCTTGAACTGTTAGCTCATCACCCTCCAAGTCAACCGTCGAGGTGTCTTCAAGCCTCAAGCCATCTTGAGCAACATCGGTCCAGAAAGCGATAACAGCTCCCTGCCATGAGATCGTGAAGAAGCCTTCGCTAAGCCTCTCCAGAGCAGCGAGAGCCTGGGAGTAGTGCGGCATAGTCGTTCTGCCCCGACTCGCGATCAGTCGATGGAGTTGCATCCACCAATAGCGTTGGTCTGGCCTGTCAGCAAGACCTAACGGTCTACCCTCTTCACGTGGCTGGAAGCAGGAAAACAGCTGTTTCAGCCCTGCCGCAACTTGTCGCTGAGCCTCCAAGATGTAGTCATACGAGTAGCGAGCCAGCTTACACTCCAAGACCTGAGCATCTATTTCGAAGTATCCTTCTACTATCCGTGCCCGCAACCTTAGTAAATCTGGCCTGATCCGGCGATCTGCATCCTCGAACCAGTGGGTGAAGGCGTCGAGAGAGATCACCTCATCGCAGAATGCCTGCGTCGTGGTTCGCAAGAGCTTCCGCACGGTGGCATAAGCGATGTAGTCCCTCACGTACTGGGAAGGTCCAAGTGCTCTCACTACCGACAGCCCCGCCAGATGGGAGGCTTCGGCAACCAACTCCCTAGCTACAGACTCACGAGTAGCCAAGTCCCAGGGTCCCAACACCGCCGAAACCTGCTGGCTGATCCGCTTCCCGATGTCCACCATCGAGAACTGCTCGGTCGAAACCGTGTAGTTGTTCTCTCCGTGGCTACCCACTCCAGTGCCAAAACCTATGATCTCCCTGGACGATGCACCCCCTAAGGTCTTCTTGCGCAGCAGCAGCTCGTCCACTGAGGGGTCTATGCACACAACCCAAGCGCTGTTGCTGTGGGCAGCGTCCACCA
>JBMNNU010000103.1:0-10715 GCA_050942695.1 Chloroflexota bacterium | reverse complement strand
TCCCTTCGTCAGCAACTGTTTCTGCTGAAAGTTGCTGTAGCTGCAAGCGTACCATCCGTACGCCCAGCCTGGCGATGGTTGGGTCGGTCACTCCATGTTATCTACATTGTGGCTCGTGCCGTAGCCATACTTTGAGGTACCTCGTCGGGCAGACGCTACGTTGTGAACAAACCCATGCCCTGAGCACGAGTCTGCGGCATAGAGGTTGCAGACCATAGTTCAACCCATATCCGCGGGAGGGAAACGGCTACCTTTCATGAAGGCCCGAGCCAGCGATCTCTGGGAAAACGCCGTCTCGAGCCTATGGTTCGTGCCCACCCTGTTTGTGGCGGGGGCGGTGATCCTCTCCTTCGCACTGCTCTACGTCGACGAAAATATCTTAACAGACCTCGGAGCGAGCGACGGTTTACTGTTCGGCGGTACGGCCGGGGCGGCGCGCTCGCTGCTCTCGACCATCGCAACTTCGCTGATCACCGTCGTCTCGGTGGCGTTCTCTATCGCCATCGTCGCCCTGCAACAGGCCTCTACCCAGTACTCGCCGAGAGTTCTGCGGAACTTCACCAGCGATCGGGGGAGCCAGGTCGTGCTGGGAACCTACATCGCTACCTTCGTCTATGCCCTGTTGATTATGCGGGGAGTCAGGGAAGCAGCCGGAGGGCAGACAGCCTTCGTACCGACGCTTTCGGTCTCCGTGGCTGTAGTGCTGGCGCTGGTGAGCGCCGGCATGCTGGTCTACTACATAAGCCACATCTCCACCTTGCTCCAGGTCTCGTCGATCCTATCATCGCTAAGCCAGGGTCTGCATAAGGAGATCGATACCCTTTTTCCGGGCCAGTTCGGTCGTGAAAGCGAAGAGCCGCGCGACCCGGCCACCCTGGTCGAAAGCATGGTGAAGGATCGGAGAGGGCGGGAGTCGGTCGTGCGCTCGGAAAGCGCCGGTTATCTTCGCAGCATCGACGAAGGCCAGTTGGAGAAAGCCACCAGAAACGTTCATCTGATGTGGGTTCTTCCGGGAGTCGGCGATTACCTGCTCCATGGGTCGGTGCTCGCCAGGGTCTGGTCCGAGCGGCCGCTGGACAGCGACCAGCAGGACGAGGTGCGTGCGTCTTTCGTGCTCGATCAAACCCGTTCGATCTATCAAGATCCTCTCTTCGGCATCCGGCAGATGGTGGATATCGGAGTCAAGGCACTATCGACGGGCATAAACGATCCCACCACGGCAGAGGAGAGCCTGTCCAGTCTGGCGGATGTAGTAACTCATCTGCTGGAAAAGGAGTTCCCTTCGCCACTGCGGCAGAGCGATCGCGGGACCCTGTATCTCTTCAGCCGCCCCGGCTTTCCCGACTTCGTTGATGCCAGCTTCAGCCAGATACGGCGCGCCGCCAGGAACGACCTGCACGTGACCCTCTACCTGCTCGACGTGCTGGGCAAGTTGGCAGAAGAGGTGCCAAACACGGAGCGCGCGCTGCCGCTGCGGCGGCAGGTAGAGGAGATCCTGGCCGCCCTCGACTCGACAGCCTTCATACAGAAGGAACGCCAATCGGTCCGAGATCGAGCAAGGGACGTCTTGGCTGCTCTTGACCGGGTGCGATAAGGGGTGAGGGTAAGGAACGGGTGCGATCGGCTCGATCGCGCGCGACGCTGGCCGCCAACTTTGTTACAGCCCGCGGGACCCCTTGCCGCGCCTTAGCAGCCTACGGATCCTGTAATAACCGCGGATCAGGCCGACCGCTGGCTCGAAATAGAACGGCTGCATCTCCTTCGCGACCTCTCGCAGGTGCTCACGGATGGGCAAACCCTGGGGGCATGCCTTCTCGCACTTTCCGCAATCCCGACAGAGCGAAGCGTAGGGTGGACTCCCTCCATCCATACCACCTGTGAAGCCCATATACGAGAAGCGCAGCCCTCGATCGCCAAACAAATGCATGTTGTTGAAGTAACTGAAACAGATCGGGATGTTCACACCCGAAGGACATGGCATGCAGTACCCACATCCGGTACACCCTACCTTCATCATACTCGATAGAGAATCCCTCACGTCGCCGATGAGCTTAAGCTCATCGGCGGACAGTGACTCGGGGTACGCATCCCCTGCAACCCGGATGTTCTCATCGATGTGGGCTTCTTCGTTCATACCTGAGAGGACAACCGTGACCTCGGGTTGATTCCATATCCAGCGCAGCGCCCACTCCGCGGGGCTCCTTTTCGATTCGGCCCGATCCCACAGCGCCTTCACCTCAGGCGGCATCTTCCCGCCAAGGTATCCACCCCGAAGCGGCTCCATGATCACAACGCCTAGCCCCTTAGAAGCAGCGTGCACGAGCCCCTTTCGCCCAGCCTGGAACTGCTCGTCCATGTAGTTGTACTGGATCTGGCAGAAATCCCACGGATAGTCGTCGACGATCTCTTTGAACTGATCACCGTCACCGTGAAATGAAAAGCCTACCCAACGAATCTTGCCGGCCTGCCTAGCGTTCTCGAAAAATCGGTCGATCCCGAGCTGCCTCAGCCGCTGCCAGCTCGCCATGCTTGTTAGCGCATGAGCCAGGTAGTAGTCGATGCGGTCGGTTTGGAGCCTCTTCAACTGGGTATCCAGGAGCTTCTCCATGTCTCCAATTGAGTGAACCAGGGGAATGGGGAGTTTGGTGGCAACGTTCACCCTATCTCGATAACCCTTGGCTAGGATCTTTCCCAGAACGACCTCGCTTCCCCCATTGTTGTATATGTACGCGGTATCCATGTAGTTGACTCCCCGGTCGATGGCGGAGATGACCTGCCTTTCCGTCCGCTCTTCATCTATCCCTCGGCCCTTTTTCGGGAAGCGCATGCACCCGTAGCCCAAAATAGAGAGCTTCTCTCCGGTCTTGCCCATTTCACGGTATAGCATCAGATTACTGCCCCCTATATGGAGTGGTTATTACTTTGAGACGTTCCAAATCCCGCCTGGCGTTGTGCCCTGGACCCGCTTTTTTTGCATTTGGATCGGGCCAATAAATTATGGCACTAAGCATCTCCAAATGACAGTGCTGCCGATTGGTGCCCATCGCGCAGTGCTCCGAACCGGAGGATGGGCTTCAATATCCAATACATAAACGAAAGATTATCATTATGATGCATATTACTTCTCATTCGATGCTGGATTCCTTCTATAATTTGACACACACCTTAATTTTTTGGTATAAGTAGTTGATAGGTTGATATATTGAATCTACACGCCTCGAGGCTAGTCCGCGTCAACTGGCATGGTTCCGCACACAAATCCGTCGATTAGCCTAAGTATGTGGTGGATGCCATGCGCGAGTCGAGATACTACTACAGTATCCGATCGCATACTCTAGTGGCATCTCTCTGAGAGTCTGTTTTGGTTTTTCCTATGTAGAAGAAGCTGGCCCAAGTATATCGGTAATTATGGTACTAAAGGTGCGAAAGCGCCTTAGACAATTGCAGTAATGGAGATGAGCGTGACCTACCAAGTAAAGAACGAGAAATTGAACCAGTGGGTTCGCGAGTCGGCGGAACTATGCGAGCCCGAGGCGATCTATTGGTGCGACGGTAGTAAGGAGGAGTACGATCGCTTGATGGCTCAGATGGTCGCATCCGGTAGCGCCACTCCTCTGACCAAGCGCCATCACAGCTTCCTGTTCCGCTCCGACCCCACCGACGTCGCCAGGGTGGAGGACCGCACCTTCATCTCGACCAAAACGAGGGACGAGGCAGGTCCAACTAATAACTGGATCCAGGTAGACGAACTGAAAGAGACCATGAGAGGGTTGTACAGGGGTTGCATGAGGGGGCGCACGATGTACGTCATCCCCTTCCTGATGGGCCCCTTCGGCTCACCCATGTCCAAAATTGGGGTCGAGATTACCGATAGCCCTTATGTAGTGTGCAACATGCACATCATGACCAGGGTCAGCAGCGAAATCATTAAAGTTCTAGGAACCGATGGCGAGTTCATCCCATGCCTCCACTCGGTCGGTTACCCCCTGGCGCCGGGCCAAAAGGACGTTCCCTGGCCCAGCGCACCTATCGAACAGAAGTACATCAGCCACTTCCCGGAGGAGAACCTGATCTGGTCCTACGGCTCGGGCTATGGAGGGAACGCGCTGCTGGGTAAAAAGTCTTTGGCTCTCCGGATCGCCTCAGCGATGGCCAAACGAGAAGGCTGGATGGCGGAACACATGTTGATACTGAGATTGATCAGCCCGGAGGGCAAGAAGTATCACATTGCCGCTGCTTTTCCATCCGCCTGCGGCAAGACCAATCTGGCGATGATCGAACCAACCATCCCCGGTTGGAAAGCGGAGACGTTGGGAGATGACATCGCCTGGATGCGAATGGGTTCTGATGGCCGGCTCTACGCCATCAATCCCGAGGCTGGATTCTTTGGTGTAGCGCCCGGCACATCTTACGATAGCAACCCTGCGGCCATGGGCACCGTTGAGAAAAACACCATTTTCACCAACTGCGCCCTGACAGACGACGGCGATGTCTGGTGGGAAGGCATGGGAGCTCCTCCGTCTCACCTGATAGATTGGAGAGGGGCCGATTGGACCCCCAGCAGCCTTCAGCCTGCGGCACATCCCAACGCTCGCTTCACGGCTCCTGCCAGGCAGTGCCCGAAGATATCACCAGATTGGGAGAAACCTGAAGGGGTGCCGATCGATATCTTCATCTTTGGTGGGCGGCGCGCCAGCGTGATTCCGCTAGTGATGGAATCGTACGATTGGGATCACGGGGTCTTTATGGGAGCTACCGCTTCGTCAGAGACGACCGCTGCCGCAATCGGGGCAGTGGGCAAGATCCGACGCGATCCCTTCGCCATGCAGCCCTTCTGCGGCTACAACATGGCCGACTATTTCCAGCACTGGCTAGACATGGGTGACAGGTTGAAGGATAAAGCCCCAAGGATCTTCTACGTCAACTGGTTCCGAAAAGGTCCCGACGGCAAGTTCCTCTGGCCAGGTTTCGGGGATAACAGCAGAGTGCTGAAGTGGATGTGCGATCGGATCGATGGGAAGGTCAGCGCCATCGAATCCCCGGTCGGCCTGTTGCCGAACGTGAACGACCTCGACCTCTCAGGGCTCAACATTCCTAATGAGGATCTTCGGGAGTTGATGCGAATCGACATCGACGCCTGGAAAAACGAGGTTCCCGATATGCGTACCAGCTTCGCCCAATTCGGGAATCGCTTGCCGGGTCGGCTTCGTTTGCAGCTAGACAAACTGGAGGAGCGCCTGAACAAAGCCTCCTAACAACGCCACCCGTCGCGAAAAAAAAATACAGTTCATCTCTCTGAATGAGAACGGCGAAAACGGAAGTGGGGGGCTGACGCATGTTAGAGCCCCACTTCCGTTTATCGATCGTAGAAAACATTGCTAGTCGGTTGACCTCGCAGACCCGCAAATGAGAACACTCCCCTGAAGTGATTTACATTCCAGGTCGCGACGGCGCCGAGCTTATGTGATTGACAAGAGTTCCGGCAAGCAGTGACACGCAATCGGTGCCGGAACGGCGACGAACTCCGATGTCGATAGAGCTAAGTTGGCGGCGAACAACACGATCTCAGATGGGCTATGTAGGGGCAAGGGCTGCGGAAATAGGCAGGAGATGTAGCTTCGCTACCCAGCTCGTTTCAAGAGAGTCTGGCTCTCATTCACCTTGGCCGGCTTACTCCATCCGCACATCAGGCAACTCCACCAGTATCCTTCACAAAATACCAATTCTAGAAAGAGGTAATTACCGCAATCGGGGCAACGCCTCTTGCGCGGAGATAAGTTCTCATCCTCACGCACAGGGATCTTTTCTGTCAGCGCCATAGTCCACCTCACCATATCCGAAGAGGCCATCGCTCTTTTGCGAGAGGCTCCCCTCGTTCTTCTCATAATTGCGCGTTGTCGAAGGCCGGAAAAAAGCCCGGATGGCTGACCAGGACCGAGCCGATCAGACCCCGAGCTTACTATTTCCGGGACAGCAACGAGGGGGAAGCATACAGGCTTTGTGAGCTAATTGCAAGAAGAAAAATTATGCTGGCCGGCCCGCGACCAGGGACTCTACCCCGTCAGCCACTTTATGCCAACCGCACATCAGGCAGCTCCACCAGTACTCTTCTCCGTCTACAGACTCGAGGAACAGAAATCCCCCGCATTCGGGGCAGTTGCGTGTTCTCAGGGGCGACCGTTTCTCCCTTGTTATGGGGAATTCCTCTACTATCGCACTTTTTGGTTTTCTTCCCGCCATATGCCATTCCCTCCCAACCTAACTTGAGTTACAGTTCCAACCTTTGCGAAATCACACAATCGTAAACGATGGGTAAGGCTTGATCCCCATTCGTTAACTCGGGAACGGTCTCGATTACGATTACTACTTAGTTGTCGATATACTATTCGGCAGATACTCTTCAAAGTTAAGAGGATGCTTACAGCAATCATTGAAAGGCCACGCGCGACCTAGCATAATGGTAGGTTGTACCCACTTGAGCACTTTGTTCGGGAGGCTAGACATGTCCACACTGCCAGTAGACCTGGTGGTCTCCGATCTCACTGGCACCACCGTACGGGACGATGGGGCAATCCTCACCGCGTTCAGGGAGTCTATGAGCAAACATGGCATTCCTTTCACAGAAAGTGACCTGTCATTGATGAGAGGCGCCAGCAAAACCACTGTTTTCCAGACCATGGCCGAGAAGGCTTTCGGTGGCAAAGAGAGCGCCGCGGCTATCCAACAGTTGGCCAACTCAGCCTTCGCTACTTTCAAAGAAAGGCTAAGAGAGGCTTATACAACTGGGCCTATGGAAGAAGTGGCCGGAGCCGAGTCCACACTTCGGTGGCTGCGGGAGCAGGGAGTGAAGGTAGCAGCTACGACGGGGCTGGATCGAGAGTTAAGAGACCAGGTACTGGACCGAATAGGGTGGCGAGAGGGGCTCTTCGACGCAGTAGTCGGTGCCGACGAGGTCCCCCAGGGAAGACCAGCCCCCTACATGATCTTTCTAGCGATGATGCGGACAGGGATCACCGATGTCCGCCGCGTGGCGGTGGTAGGCGATACTCCGCTCGACCTACAGGCAGGGAATAATAGCGGGGCAAAGTGGGTTATCGGCGTACTATCGGGAGCCCATGGACTTGAGACACTCGGTGCTACACCCCATACCTATCTCTTGAATGGGGTTTCAGATATTCCTAAATTGTTCCAGGGTGCACTGTAGTGACACAGCGAAGAGCGTGAACCAGCAAGGCTACATGTAATAACGGGGTGCCTGCCCCACAGACACCCCGGTAGTAAAGGAGAAGAGGGAAACATCCTTGCGCTAATGTAATCTAGCACAGAAGCTCCCGCTTACGGTTAAATATTTGTTATTTCTCTGTTAGATTTTGGTTAAACTTGAGGCTTTACAGAGGCTGGTAGCCCAATTAGGCGCTCCATTCTCGGTTCTGGCTTATCGTTAGAACGCCGTTGAGCCTACCGGCAATCCCTTCCATTTCCTGTCTGGTCATCCACTCTTTGCCGCCGCGGTAGGCGGTACCGCTAGCCCCCACATGGAATCGCCCTGTTCGCGCATCGTAAGCATCGGCCACAAAGTAGTGGCCAGGGGTGCTGATAGTCACTGGGGTGCCGTTTGAAGCTAGCCTGGCGATCGTATCCCAGTCAGCAGAGGTATCCAACTGAGCTGGTATCCCCAACTTATCTAATAGCCGTTTCTGGTTCGTTACCCCATTCATTCCACCCTCTGGGGTCCAACCCACGGTTTTGGCCAGATCCAATACCTCTCGGAGCGAAGCTGTTTTCCCTGTAGCGCGGGCAAAAGCTACTGCCGCGGCGGGACCGCAAGCGGCATAAGCCTCGCGTGCGGAGAGAGACGGGTCGAACTGGCAGGGAACCAGATCCTGGCCCTCCTCATTCTCTTCAGAGGCAACGCCTTTGGCAACAGTGCTAGAGGCCGCTACGTCCTGGTGATCTACCGGCTTCCTGACTGTTTGTTGAGAAGCTTGTTGGTTGACGCTCCAGGCAAAAAGAGCGAGTAAACTCTCTAACATGCTTCTAGAAGAGATCTGTAGAGAAGAGAACGAGGCTAAACCATCCGGTATCAGTCCTTCGGCATAGCTAATGGGAGAACGGTAGCTTCCCCTGAAGCTATCCTGCCTGCTCAGCTTTTCCTGCTCAATAGCGAGCCAGTTCTGCCAACTCGAATAGGAGCTGCTCACTCCGCCATTCCTGGAGGGGTTTATCAGGTTGGGGAATCCAGTCAACGATGACCAGAGCGCTCGCATATTGTCGGATGGGTCAAAACCAGACATCGTCCACCCAAAATGAGTGTTGTTAGTTCGGCTTATCTCGTTATATGGTTTCGATCGGGCGATAGTATCGCCGCTGTCCTGCTCTTTGCCAAGGGACTTTCGGGTAATTCAGGACATCAATTTCGGGGACATTAGTCCTCATTCTTCATTGAGGCCAAAACTCGTACACGGCCATACAGTGATTGAGAGCTAGGAGTCGGGGTTGAGACAACCCCGGCTCCTTTTCACTCTCGTTCTATTGAGGCTCGCGACCCCAGACGAGGTTACCGTCGAGATAGAGGGTAACCCGATCCCATTCCTGGAGCAGGTCAGGCTGAGATAGTGGAGCCGCGAAGCTATAGTCGCCTGCATCGACATGGTTCGGCCAAGCCGATGTTGAAAGCCGAACCATCACTTTTTTGCTCGACCCGTAGCGCTCGAGATAACCTGCCTCCAGGTCGAAGCGGATCCGAAGATAGTGATCCTGATCGCCTTTAGTCGTTCGTATCAGGCTGGCATCCACGTGGCCGCTCAGCGGTTGAGCCGCTTCGATGGAGACAGGTGGGGTCGAGGTTGCGTCGTCATTGGCTTTGAGCCAGTAGCGCAGTTCGAAACGGCTGAGATCGCTATTTTCAGGCCCATCGTTTACGAGTTGGAAGGCAAACGCTACTATGCTATCCGCCGCATCTTGCTGCTCCTGCCGGTAAAGCACCTTCAACCTGGTTGGGGCCTGCCCAAAGATCCCCGTTGGACCGACACCAAGGGGCGCGCCCAGGATCTGTCGATACGCCTCATGTTTGCCAGGCTCGATGGTTTCCCAGTCTGGGGCTACGAGTCCACCGGTATCCCAGTTAGGATTGAGCGACCAAACCATAGCGCCGATCCCGTGCTTCCTCAGATAGGCCAGCAACACCTTCTGCCACTGTCCTTCCCGATCATCTCCAACGGAGCGCCCGCCGAACTCCCCCACGATCAACGGCGCTATTCCCTCTCGATGTATATAGCCCCAGTAGCGGTCCCACACGTCGGAGAGGTTGCCGGGGAAAAGGGGGTCTCCAAACCATGGTTGGTACGATATGTTAGGGCCGTAATCGTGCGGGCTGTATACCACGCGGTTTGGCACCTTCAGCCTCACAGGTGCATCGCGCACACCCAGAAGGTTGCCTCCCCACCAGTAATGATCCCCTTGATGGTTCTCTATCCCCTCCACCAGGATAAGCAGGTAGGGGTTTTCCTCCAGTATGGCATCACCTGCCCGTTCGGCGGCTAGTCGCCAGTCGGTAGCAGGGTCTCCGCTTCCCCAGGTGGCCTCTCCCCGTGGTTCGTTGCTCAGGTCCACACCGATTACTGTATCGTTGCCTTTGTACCGAGCAGCCAGCATTCGCCAATCCTGTATCCACCTCTCCTCGGAGACTTCCTGCGTGTACCAGAGGGTAGGATAACTGGATGGCGTGGGCTTATGTCGATCGAGGATTACCTTCAAGCCACGTTCGCGTGCGCCCATGATCAGCAGATCGAGCACATCAAGTGGGTGTTTACCCTTGATGTCCGGATTGAGAGTGCCATCAACGTTGTTCACGCGCCGGTCGGGCTCTAGCGACTCGTTACTGAAGGGCAGGCGCAGAGTGTTGTAACCCAGAGACGCCACCAGGTCCAAGATCTCCTGCCACTTTCGATTCCCCAACCCGCCGGGAACGTAGTCGCCGGTCTCCATACCGTTCCAGTTTACACCGGTGATCTTCACCTCTAGCCCTTGAGAGTCGTAGATCCGGTTTCCGCAGGTGTGGTAATAGTTGGGCTGCCGGCCGTCCGGCCCCGGAGGCGGAGGAGGTAGATTAGCGGGATCGCGTACACAACCGGTTGCCGCAACCCCACCCTCGGGAACAGGTATGGAGGTTGGCAATCCTACGACGCTGGACTGGTCGCTCGCTACATGGACTTGAAATTGGGATGCAAGCACAACACCCAGAAACAGTCCGGCCAGCAGCATCCACAGATGGGTTAACAGCCTGATCATGGCGCTTCGACAGGGCAGGAACGGTGCCAGTGTTCAGGTGCACTATTGCTTCGATTCACCCCTTCCCCCCATCTCGGTAGACGGAGATTCGGGCATAACCCAAAAACTGATGTACATACATGTTGCTGGATATCTCGACAGCGCAAATAAGGCCGTGTATCCTTAGTTAAGGTCACGGTCAACCCATATCGACGGAAAGGAGAACTCTGCCGACCTATGGAAACCAAGCTCGACGACCAGTTCAATTCACTTCAGGGAATCCTCAACTTCGCGATTAACAAAGAGCAGGAAGCGATCGATTTTTATACGAACATCGCCGACAAAGTGAAGAGCAAGAGCCTAGTAGAGGAGTTACAGAAGATCGCGGCGATGGAGACCGGGCACAGGGATCGGCTGAAGAAACTCGATCCAGCCAACATCATCAT
>JBMNNU010000102.1:0-10929 GCA_050942695.1 Chloroflexota bacterium | reverse complement strand
ATCGACATCCTTTCATATGGGTTCGCCGTCGACGACCAGGTATCGCTCTACTAGCAAAGGTAGCATAGATTTACCGGACTGACCAGTTACTTGTGATTTAACCATGGAACAACAACCGGCAGCGCGAAATCTGCCGTGAATTGGCTAGAGCAATGATCTTGTTTCCGTTAGGTGACCGTTTTCAGAGCGGGATAGCGCTTTGCTCGTCCCGATCGGCGGACCCTTGGGATGCCCTGGAGAGCGTCTGCACGGTTTTGGTACATTCGCCAGAGTGCGTATTCCCTCACCTAAAATGTTACTGAAGGCTGTACAGTTCCCTCAAAAGATAATGTTACCGAGGGGACGATGCCAGCAGACGACGAGATGACAGTGGACGAGAGAAGGAAGTACATAAGGCTGCAGTCAAAACGGTACTTGGCAGCGGATCGGGTAGAGCGCGGAAAGCTGCTGACGGAGATGGAAGAGGTGACGGGATTACACCGTAAGAGCCTGATACGATTGCTGCGCCAAGGGGGGCTTGAGCGGAAAGCTCGACAGAAGCAACGAGGGCGGAGCTACGGACCAGAGGTTGAAGATGTGATCCGCGTAGTGTGGGAGACGAAGACTACCTGTGTGCGGAAAGGCTTACGCCGAGTCTCTTAGCGATGGCGCAACACCTTGCTATCTCGGATATGATCGGATCGATAGCCCCGCCCAGTGTGTCGCCGTGAATACCCTGTACGATCGAATGTGGGTCTATTACAACCTGTTCCAGCCGGTGATGCACCTCATCAGTAAGGAAATGGTGGGGGAGGGGAGAGTCAAGCGGAAGTGGGACCAAGCCAAGACCCCATACGAGCGGTTGTTGGCCACGGGGGTGTTGTCGGAAGAGAGCGAGGCTAAGCTGACGGCTATCTACGCCCAGACCAACCCGAGGCGGTTGAGGCGAGAGATCTATCAGATCATCGAGAGCTTGTGGGATCAGCCTCACTCGGCACTGCCACTGCTGAAGCGGATGCAGGCAGTCGTAGCTTGAGTGATACTCCGATAAGGCAATGAAGTTGTGGCGGGGAATGGCTTTGGACTTCGGCTCTACCCAAACACTAGCGCTTACGGTTGGCCAACTCAAGGCTGAAATCAACGCTATCGCGGCCTTGAGTCGGCCAACCTCCAGCGCTCTTTTCCTAAAGCGAGCCGAAGGCTATATGTGCAACCAGGTCACCATACACCTATTCTTTACCAACAATTCTAACAAGGAGGACGACATCCCCCAGTAACATTATCATTTGAGGGAACTGCCTCGAAAATCCCCCTTTCGGTAACATTATCATTTGACTGGACACGGAGGCCGCCGCTCAGAGACCAAAGGCTTAGTTATTCATCTTTTACGAGGAACAGGGCTTTCAGGCGTAGATATACTCCCTACTCATCGGCATCTGGCTGCGCCCCTGGCAGTCCGGCTTACTCAGGATCGTTTGATGAACGTTCAAGCGGGCTGTGGTGAAGGCGTGAGAACAGCCAGCCATGTAGAGTCGCCAGACTCTATAGGTTCTCTCACCTACCTGCCGGATTGCCTCATCCCGGTTTGACTCCAACCGCTTTACCCAGTGACGCAGTGTAAGTGCGTAATGCTCGCGGAGACTCTCAACATCGCGCACCTCGAATCCTGCCCGCTCTGCCGGCCACAGCGTGTCGGCAACCGGCACCAACTCGCCGTCGGGGAATACATATTTCCGGATGAAGGCGCCTTTGTGGAAGATGTAGCGGTCCAGCGGGTTGGAACAGGATGGGTCTTTAGCCGCGGCAGTGATCCCGTGGTTGAGGAAGAGCCCTCCCGGCTTCAAAGACTGCCAGGCAGCCTCGAAGTAGGCGGGAAGCTTTGCCTTGCCCACATGCTCCACCATACCCACGCTAACGATCTTGTCGAAGAGCCCCTGGCCTGCCAGGTCGCGATAGTCAAGCACCAGAGCCTTGCAACAGTCGCTCAGCCCAGCTTCCGCGATCATCTGGTTGGCCAGCTCGGCCTGCGGTTGGCTGAGGGTGATTCCCAGCGCCTCCACTCCGTACCGTTCGGCCGCGTACATGATCAACCCCCCCCAACCGCAGCCGATATCCAGCAGCCGCTCGCCCCGCTCCAGCCTTAGCTTACGGCAGATGTGCTCCAGCTTGGCTTCCTGGGCTGTGTCAAGATCCTCATGCCCTGTTGGGAAATAACCGCAGGAGTAGATCATCCTCTGGTCCAGGAACAGCTTGAAGAACTCGTTGCCGACATCGTAGTGGTAGGTGACCGCTTTTCGGTCGCGCTCACGAGAGTGCTCAGGGCCACTTAAGCGTAAACGTCGCAGGCCTTGCTCTCTATCGTTATTGTTATCGGAGAGAGAGTCTCCTTTTGGCAGCGCCATCACCTGCCGAGTGATGCTCAGAAGGCTGATTGGCCCCATGGATAGCTTCTCAAAGGCATCGCTCAGCCGCATCGCTTCGACGATGTCTCCCTCGATCTCGAAATCACCGTCCAGGTAAGCTTCTCCCAGAGCAAGCTCGTTGGGAGGGAAAAGCGTCCGGCGAAGCATGCCGGGCTTGTTCAGGACTAGAGTGAATTTGCACTCCCTGCCTGGATCTGAAGGAACGGTGGTACCGTCCCAAAGCCGTAGCGCAAAATCGCGGCTTCCATAGCCTGCCAGTACCCGGTCTAGGACATCTAGGGCGATGGCAGTGTTCCGTAACCCACTGTTGCCCGAGGGGGTTATGGGGGCTGGTTCACTGGCAACTGTAGAACTTGTCATCTCTTCCGCTCCTTTCTGCTCAACTGCTTAGCTGGCACAGACGGTCAATCCCCATTGATTGGTATCGGCCGACAAGCCAGTTGATACGCCTGCAGCACGCCACAGTTAACAATGTTAGCGGACTGAACGAGGTGACTTCAGGAAAAACTGTCTTGCTACCGGGGATCGAACAGCAAGAATTTTGCCAAGTTGTTGCTGTTTGAGGATTCCTGCCTGAAACGAAGGTGACGGTGCCTGTCCAGAGGCGGACATATCCAGAAGGCTGATGGGGCAATACTGCCCCTTTTGGGTCTCTTCCCAGCCTACAGCGGGAGCGGCCCAGAAGCTGGTACCTGGTAACCGAGGAACACCGGTGACGACGAAGGCCGTCTGGATAATAGGGAGTGACAGTATTCGGATCGCTCGTCCAGCCATGGCCTTGATGGCGCACTATCGGCAACACAAAGGTTGGTAGTACAACATCATTATAGCCATTTCCTTTAACCAGAGCAAGGATTTTTTAACCATGGATAGTAGACCGGCGGTTTCTCATCTGATACATTCTCATTCAACATCTGATCCTTACAAGGAGGTTTTGCCCTTTGAGTTGGGAAAAGGAGCTTTGCCAGAGGTTCAAGGCCAACGGTATCCGCATCGTCTGCCACATCCCGGATATCGTGCTCTCCACCTTGATCGAAGAGCTGGAGAGGGACGGTAGCTTCAGGATCGTTTCGCTCACTCGAGAGGAAGAGGGGGTGGGGATATTAGCGGGGGCCTACATGGGCGGGATGAAGGGGGTGATGCTGCTGCAGAGCACAGGGCTCGGCAACAGCATTAACGCCCTAACGTCGCTCAGCATTCCCCAGCAGCTTCCATTCCTCATGATCATCAGCCCCAGGGGCGAGCTGGGCGAGCCCAATCCCTTCATGGTGCCCATGGGGAAGGTGCTCCGACCGATGCTCGACCTGCTGAGCATCCAGAATGCGACGCTGTACCGGCCGGATGAGGTAAGCCCTATGGTAGATAGGGCCTGTAGGAGCGCCTTCAGGAGCAATCTGCCGGTAGCGTTGATACTATCCGAGGAGTTAACTGGGGGGCCGGGACTATGAACAGGCTAGAAGCTACCAGGCGGTTGTTGAAGCACCTCTCGCAGGAGATCGTGGTTGCTAACCTGGGCAACGCATCGCGGGATCTCTGGACGGCGGGGGACAGGCCGCAGAACTACTACAGCCTTGGAACTATGGGGATGCCATCGTCCATCGGGTTGGGCTTAGCCCTAGCTCAGCCTGATAGAAAGGTGGTGGTGCTGGATGGCGATGGGTCGTTGCTAATGAATATGGGGTCTCTGGCCACCATTGCCACCGAGAGGCCCTCGAACCTGATCCACATCGTTTGGGACAACGCTCAGTACCAGTTGACGGGAGGGCAGACCACCCACACCGGAAGGGGAGTAAACCTAGCCGCGATCGCCCGTGGCGCGGGTATAACGAAGGTGGCAGAGCCTTCCGACGAAGATGCCTTTGAACAGACCATCGTCGAAGCCCTGCGAACGGATGGCCCTTGGTTTGTGTTGGCCAGGGTCACGCCAGCGCCGACGGAAGCCAGCATTCCCCTGGACCCCGTTCTCTTGAAGCACAACTTCATGCGAGGGATAGGTACTCTCTAAGCCGATACTGCCAGTATAGACTCTAGCGACTCGAGCGTAAGGCGGGTGCGGGCGATCCAGGCAGTAAGTGGCCTGGATCGCTCCTCGAGCCAGGCTTCCAGAGATCCAGCCTGAGCAATCTCGTCGGCAAAGTAATCGGGAGTCTCGAACTCCAGCCCCTCTGTCCTGGTGAATCCCACTGTCATCTTCCCTGTCGTTTGCACAAGCGCCGGCCATTCTGCATCGGTAGCGTTGGAGGGGGCTACTGATTTCTCCAGAAGCAACGCTGCCGCCCGGCGAGAAACACCGCATGAACCTGCACTGATATCAACGGGTTGGCCAAACCAGAGGGAAAAGGCGTGGTTGGTGATGGCCTCTGTATCCCGCTGCACACGGGGATGGCTGGCGAAGGCCCTGTCGGTGCGCCCGATTATCGTGTAATCATACTTTTGGAGTTCTTCCAGAGTGGAGGCTAGTTCCTCTGGGTAACGTCCTATCCAGTGCAGGATGCGGTCGAAATCACAGTATTGTAAGTGCGAAGCGGTGGTCCTCAACCCCATTCTCAGGGCATGGCGGCGGCCGACACCGATGCGGCCGTTGCTTTCTTCCAACAGTTCTACCGTAGCCCCTCTCAGGGCATCGAGTATATCTGGTGAAGTATGAGAGGTGGGGGCAACTACAACGGCTTCGTACATCTCCAGGAGTCGATCGATGAGTAGCTTCGTGGCTTCGACCATTCGCCCTTCGGGATCGTGCATAGTGGATACTAACGCAACCATCAGGTGATGCACCTCGATATCTTTGTCACGAGTCCTGAGTTCTGAGTCATCGCGTTTTTTCAGGCTCCACGCGCATTATTCTCGGGGCTAGTCTATCAGATTAATGGCGTTAATGGGCTGACCCTGCTGCCACGTTGGGCTGGGGATTGAAGCATCCTTATTTGGCTGAAGAGGGCCAGATGAGATGGTTCGCTATATTTATTTTATTCTTTGGGCAGTATCGTAGCTACGCCGCTTTGGGCTCTCTCTCCCTGCGCACCTGAGTTAACAGCGTGTTTGTCCTGGCCCGGTCTACAACCACCTCGGCCAGCCGCGCTACAGCCCAGGCTTCCGGCTTCGCACCTTCGATCTGCGCCAGCAAGAGGAAGCCTAATACGATATCAGGACCCAATTCCAAAGCCTTCTGGTGGAGGAAGTTGTAATCGATCGGGACGTTCTTCAGCACCGAAACGGCATCGCGCCAGTGGCGCCAGTGCGTGTTGGCGGCGTGGGTATCGTGGAGGGCGAAGACTTTCATCAACATCAGCACCTCGGGAGGGACTACCGGCAGCGTCCTTCCTCGATACTCCATGGAGCGGGCTCGCCGTAGAGTCTCGTCGTCGAGCTCGATTCCCCCTTCCGACCGGAAGATGATATCCACCATCACATCATACTTGAACCCTTTGTACAACCAATCGGGGTAGGTCACCTCAGTTGTGAAGCCTTCCTGTGCTAGCGCCTCCATGGCCCTGGGCGCATCAGACGGCTTTACGAAGACGTCGATATCGTGGGTTGTCCGCCTCTTGCCGTAGGTCTTGGCAGCCAAGCCGCCAATAACTAGAAAGGGTACTTCAGCTTTTTTCAACGCATCCACCGTCTGCCTCAGGACGCGGACGAAGATCCAGCTTCTGGACGAGGGGCGCTCCTCACTCATTTGCTACCTCGCTTGCGATTGGGGTTTCGGAAAGCTCCAGGAGGTGGTAGGTCGACACGAGTGTCTGGCTAACGTTGAAGACGGGGATGCCTGCCTTGGTGTGTCCTAGTCTCGAACCGTAGTGGCTATGGCCATGAAACACCACCTCTACCCCAAAGTTATCGATCGGTTTGCTCAACTCCGAGTTGCCCAGGAAAGGATAAAGCTCCAGGGACTCTCCAACGAGTGTCTCACGTATGGGAGAGTAGTGGAGAATGACGACCCTACGCCTGGCTTGAAGCTGCGAGAGCGCTCGCTCTAACTTCTCCACCTCGACGACCCCAGCCAGCACGAAATCCTTGATGGCCTGTTCACCGTAGCCTGTCAGCAGAAAGCGCCCGAACCCGCCAGCGAACCCCTTTGTTCCAGCGAAACCGATTCTCTCTCCCCGTACATCCAGTTCGACCCCTTCGCCATCCAGGATTAGGATTCCGCTGGTTTTCAGGAAATCGTGGATTTGATCCTGTTGATCGTGCTCGAAGTCGTGATTGCCGAGCACAGCGATGATGGGAATGGTTACGTGGCGCAATTCCTTGAGAAGCTCTCGCGCTTCCGAAAGCTGGCCGCTGGAGGTGAGATCACCGGCTATTATCAAGATATCTGCACGGTCATTGACGTCGCGCAGGCTCTCCGCTAATTGACCGCGCATGTGTTCGTGGCAGTGAACGTCTGCTACAGCCGCAATCCTTGGCATACTATCCACTTTGAACCTACTCTACTATGGGGTTTGCGGAAAGCATCAGTCGTGCCATAACGTTGAGCGAATTAGTAGGGCCGCTATTCTAACGAATTACTATGAAACTTCTTATTGACTTGAAGGGTATCAACTACTAACATCAACGCTGTTGTGCTGCCGCTGTTCTGGATTTCACTGGGCTGCAGAAACCCGATTTCTGCTTTTACGATGGGCGAAGGGTGAAGATGACTGGTCGGAAAACGGTGCTGGTGGTTGATGACGAATGGGACCTGCAGGAGTTGATAAGCATTGTCTTACGACAGGAGGGTTATGGCGTAGCGAGAGCCGCCGATGGGGGTGATGCCCTGAAATCGGTGGAGAGATCGATGCCCGACCTGATCTTACTGGACATGAAGATGCCCGGGGTCGATGGGTGGAGCTTTGCGTCTGAATTCCGTAAGAAGCATGGTTTCCATGTACCTATTGTGGTGCTGACGGCATCCGAGGATGCTAAAGAATCGGCGGACGAGATAGGCGCAAATGATTGGTTGGGAAAGCCTTTCGATTTGGACCGATTAGTCAGCACTGTCAGACGCGTGATCGGGCCTGCTCAAATGGATGGCCAGGCCTTGGCCTAAGCAATCCGCTTTAGTCCCAGACGATCAATCCTACTATGGCTCCCTTCACCTGCTTTTGCTTTAGATCCTTCCTTGGATTAGAAGCAGTAAGCGGGGTTCTACCTCTTTATCTCTCTTCCTGTGGTCTTCAGCATGGGTTATTCGGATCGGCGGATCGGGTAATGGTGAGTCGTTATCGCGTCGGGAACCGCTGCGATAAAAATGCAGAGTCTCCAACCTCCAGGGGCACGGTTATTGCCCGCTCCCCCAGAAGTTTTTTTGTGAAAATCGGGAGGAAGCGAAATGGCTGAACCTGTGAGACGTGAGAGATCGACGGCGTCTGGTTTGTATGGACCCGAGCGCAAGCTTCGCCCAGGCTACACCTATTTCGACTTGGACGATCCGGATCGCGGCCCCTTTGTGGCTACCGGAGACGAGGTGGTTGCTCCGGGTGCTAATATCGTGGCCCAGGAAGATTTCACGGATGAAGCCTGGAACAGGCTGATAACAGATGGTTTTGGGGAGACCCGAGTTGGAGGAGGCGACGAAGCCTACGATCAGGGGGCTTTTGGCCAGGAAGACGATCCGCGCGGGGACGTTCTGAACGCAACGCCGCCGGGTGTGGGCGAAGGCTTCACGCCGAAAGAGAGCGACGAGGAGATGCCCCGCAAATAGTGGCGGTTTGACAGCTCATTTCACCCGGCATATAGTTCGCTCCAGGCGTTTGCATATATTATGAACACAGATTACTAAGGCTTGGGCGGGTGTTGTCCGTCGGTAGATAGCCGGGAGGCGATGATGCTGATACCGGAGAACGCGAAGCAGTATGCCCAGTACTATCGGGACATGCTTCGCATTCGCTACTTTGAAGACAAGGTTATGGAGCTGTTGGGACAAAACCTCATAGAGGGCGGGTCGCACCTCTATGCAGGTGAAGAGGCCGTTGCCGTTGGGGCCTGTGCCGCATTGCGAGAAGATGACTACATCACCAGCACTCACCGCGGCCACGGCCACTGCATCGCCAAGGGTGGCAATCTGCGAGAGATGATGGCCGAAATCTTCGGCAAGGCTACCGGTTGTTGTAAAGGAAAGGGCGGGTCGCTCCACATCGCTGATTTAAACCTCAGAAACCTAGGCGCAAACGGTATCGTAGGCGCCGGTATCCCAATCGCCACCGGTGCTGGCCTCTCGATCCTACTGCGGCATACTGATCAGGTGGTGCTCTGCTTTTTCGGCGATGGCGCAGCCAACCAGGGTACCTTCCACGAGTCCCTCAACCTGGCGGCGGTGTGGAAGCTACCGGTCGTCTACATTTGTGAGAACAACCTGTACGCAATGTCGGGTCCTGCCAGATTGATGTTCCCTACCCCTGATATCGCTTCTCGCGCCGCTGCCTATGCTCTGCCCTGGGAGATCGTGGACGGTATGGATGTCCTGGCCGTCCAGGACGCCGTATACCGGGCGGTCGAACGGGCCAGGCGAGGCGAAGGGGCCTCGCTGATCGAGTGCAAGACCTATCGCTACTACGGGCACTCCCGGAGCGACCCGCGTGCATATCGGACCCGTGAGGAGGAATCCTCTTGGCGCGACCGTGACCCCATCGCACTATTCCGCGAGAAACTACTTTCAGGCTCGCTGTTTACTCCAGATCAATTGAGCGATATCGAATCGAACGTTCAGATGGAGATCGAAGATGCGGTGAAGTTCGCCCTAGATAGCCCTTTGCCTTTGGATTCGGAGCTTTACCAGGACCTGTTTGCCTGAGCTTTGTTGGAGCGTCATTATGCGAGAGATCACCTATCGGCAGGCCATAAGCGAGGCTCTGCAGGAAGAGATGGAGAGGGACCCGGCGGTTTTCCTCATGGGTGAGGATATTGGGCTCTACGGAGGTGCCTACGGCGCTACTCGGGGACTCTTCGATCGTTTTGGCCCTGAAAGGGTTCGAGATACACCCATATCGGAGAATACCCTCGTGGGCGCGGCAATCGGAGCAGCAATGACCGGTATGCGCCCCGTTGTAGAGATAATGTACGTCGACTTCCTAGGCCTTGCCATGGATCAGATCGCGAATCAAGCGGCTAAAATCCGCTATATGTTCGGCGGAAAGACCACGGTGCCCATGGTGCTACGCACCGAAGGGGGCGCTGGCAGAACCCTAGGAGCTCACCATTCTCAAAGCCTCGAGGCCTGGCTTCTCCACGTACCCGGTCTCAAGGTTGTCATGCCCGCGACTCCCTACGATGCCAAAGGGCTGTTGAAGTCGGCCATTCGTGACGATAACCCCGTCGTATTCATTGAGCACAAAATGCTCTATGGCAGTAAAGGCAATGTTCCGGATGGGGATTATCTGGTCCCTATCGGTAAGGCCGAGGTCAAGAGGCCCGGCCGCCATCTCACCATCTTCACTTACTCTCGTATGCTGGCCACCTCTCTCAAGGCTGCCGGCAGGCTTGCCGAAGAGGGTTTCGAAACCGAGGTGGTGGACCTGCGGACTATCTCCCCCCTCGATCTAGACGGCATAGCCGACTCGGTGAGGAAGACCCATAGAGCGTTGATCGTCCACGAGGCGTGTAAGACCGGCGGCGTAGGCGCGGAAGTGGCTGCGTGGATAAGTGAGAATCTATTCGACGAGCTGGATGCTCCTGTCTCCAGGGTAGCCGGGGCGGATGTCCCACTTCCAAAGGCTCCGAATCTGGAAGAGCTAGCCATTCCCAGCGAGGACAGCATCGTTCGAGCCGCCAGAGAGATGCTCGCGTACTCTGGACTGCTCCAAAAAGAGGCTCTCGTATGATCAGGCCGATAATAATGCCGAAGCTGGGTGAGACTGTTGAGGAAGCCAAGATCGTCCGGTGGCTCAAGCGGGAAGGTGATTGGGTTGAAAAAGGGGAACCGCTCCTGGTCGTGGAAACGGATAAGGTCTCCATGGATGTCGAATCACCGGCTTCGGGATACCTGCGCCAACGCCTCTACGCCGAAGGGAAAACGGTAGCCGTTACCCTCTCCATCGCCTATCTAGCCGATTCTATGGGGGAAACGCTCCTAGGAGAGGGGGTTCTACCTCCTAGTTTTGATGGGCAGACTCCATTCGAGATGGTTGAGCCTCCTGAACGGGGAGTCCAGATGAGTCAGCGAACGTTCACCGCAGATCGGCCGCGGACACCTGGAGCGTTGCCCCAGGCTACACCCCTAGCCCGGCGCCTCGCTCGCGAGCGAGGAATCGATCTGTCGAGCATAACAGGGAGTGGCCTCGGCGGGCGGATTACCGAGCGAGATATTCTGGCCGCTACACGGCAGGGTGTGGGAACGAGTGGGGATGAGCCACGGCAACCTGCGCCTCTATCGACGATGCGGCGGCGTATCGCCGAGCGTATGGTTGCAAGCAAAGCCACTGTCCCCCACTTTTACCTCTCTACCCGCATCGATATGTCGAAAATCGTAGCCCTGAGAAGTCGACTTCAGCGGGAAGGGCAAACTGCACCTTCCTATCAGGCTCTGGTGATTAAGGCCACGGCGCAGGCG
>JBMNNU010000101.1:0-10934 GCA_050942695.1 Chloroflexota bacterium | reverse complement strand
AGGGCGCAGTTCCCCCGCGCCCTTCCGTGTCTGCACCAAACACTTCTCAGTGCTTGAAGTGCCGCTTGTAGGTGAAGATCATCGCGATCTGGGCCGCGTTGGCCGCACGGATAACCTCCTGGTCGCGTATGGAGCCGCCGGGCTGGATCACTGCCGTGATGCCGGCATCCGCCGCCACGTCGATCCCATCTGGGAACGGGAAAAATGCATCGGAGGCCATCACACTCCCTCGGGCTCGGTCGCCGGCCTTCTTGATCGCAAGCTCCACACTATCCACTCGGCTCATCTGGCCAGCCCCCACTCCCAATAACGCAAGCTTCCTCGCCAGCACTATGGCGTTCGAACGCACATGCTTAACGGCGCGCCACGCGAACAGCAGATCTGTCAATTCCTCCAGCGTCGGCTCTCGTTTGGTGACCACATCGGTAGAGATAGAACCCTCGGGGCTGATATCCCGCTCCTGAGCCAGGAAGCCGCCCGATATCCGTTTGAAGTCCATGGCAGGGATACCGCTTACTTGCTTCCGCCTCCGCTCCCAATCCTCACCCACGGCCAGCACCCGCAGATCGCGCCTCCTTTTCAGGATCTCCAAAGCCCCCTCGGTGTATCCCGGCGCTATCAGATCCTCGAAGAAGACCTGGACGATCTCCTGAGCGGTAGCCTCGTCTACGACGCGATTCACCCCTATCGCCCCCCCAAAAGCGGATTTCGGGTCGGTTGCCAGGGCTTTCCGGAACGCATCGGCTACGTTACCGGCGCAGGCTAGTCCGCAGGGATTACCATGTTTGACTATAGCTACCGCTGGGGCGGCAAAGTCCGTCGCTATAGACCAGGCAGCGTCGAGATCGTATGAATTGTTGAACGACAACTGCTTGCCGTGGAGTTGTTTGGCCGAGGCCACCCCAGTCGGCGGAGTCTGAACAGAGGCATCCAGGTAAAAAGCCGCAGCCTGATGGGGGTTTTCCCCGTACCGCAGCTCTTGCAGCCGCTTCAGCGGCACCGTTAGCTCCTCGGGGAACAGATCCCCTTCCGGACGCAGGTAGTCAGCGATCTGGGCGTCGTAGAAGGCTGTATGCTGGAAAGCCTTGGCCGCTAACCTACGCCTAGTAGCAATGGATACATCTTTATTGTTGCGAAGTTCAGCCAGGACCGTGGGGTAGTCTTTGGGGTCTACCAGCACTACCACATCCTGGTAGTTTTTCGCCGCAGCCCGCAACATGGTCGGCCCGCCGATATCGATCATCTCCAGCACCTCTTCCAGACCAGCATCTGGACGCCGGGCCGTCTGGGCGAAGGGATAGAGGTTGACCACTACCAGATCCACAGCTTCGATCCCATGCTTCTTCATCTCTGCGACATGTTGGTGATCGCTCCGACGCGCCAGGATGCCGCCATGGATCGCGGGGTGAAGGGTCTTTACCCGGCCCCCCAGGATCTCAGGATAGCCAGTGACGTCGCTTACGGCGATAACCGGCACCCCAGCCTCGCTCAATACCGTCTGGGTGCCCCCAGTCGAGATGATCTCGACCTTCATATCACTCAAACTTCGAGCGAAATCCACTATCCCGGATTTATCAAATACACTAATAATCGCTCGCATTATTGCCTCCAGTAAGGTATGACAGGCACAAGGGAATAGACATAAGGGCTATTCTTGATTTCTTGTGCCTTGTGTCTATTCCCTTGTGCCTGATGCTTGAATTCTCACCCGCCGACCCTCGATTTTCAGCCTTCCCTCGGCGAATAGTTGGATGGCCTCAGGGTAAATCCTGTGCTCTTGCTCCAGGATGCGAGCCGCAAGTTCCGCCGCTGTATCATCCTCCAAAACCGGCACCGCCTCCTGGATGATGATGGGGCCTCCATCGACATCCCCTGCAGTAACAAAGTGGACGGTGCACCCGCTCACCTTAACTCCATATCGGAGCGCTTCTTCCTGTGCGTGTAGCGTCCCAGCAAAGGCCGGCAGCAGAGAAGGATGTATGTTCATGATCTTATCGGGGAAGGCTGCGAACATCTCCTGCGTGATCAGGCGATCGTATCCAGCCATAACCACCAGTTCGACCCCCGCATTCTTCAAAGCGGAGGCGATAGCGGCGTTTTGGGCCTCCCGAGATGGATAGTCGGCGCGCTCGAAAACGGCAACGGGAAGACCTTTCTCTCGGGCCCAGGCCAGTCCGGCGGCATCACCATGATTGCATACCACCAAAGCGACTTCGGCCGCCAGTTTTTCGGCCTCGATGCTTGCTACAATGGCCTGCATATTACTGCCACGGCCCGAGATCATTATCCCGAGCCGCAAAGGAGATGCCTTATTAGAAGTAAAACGTCTTGGAGACACTCCAAATCCCACTGTATAAAGTCCCCTCTCCCTCAGGGAGAGGGGGAAAACCGTTAGGCAGGTGCAATCTCTACCTTGGAGTCATCATCAGACGCCACGATCTCCCCCACCAGGAGGGCTTCCGGCACAAGGCGCCGTACTCGCTCGCGATGGCCCGGCGGGCAGATCACCACGTAGCCCAACCCAACATTGAACACCCGGAGCATCTCATCGTGAGAAATTTCGCCCCGCTTTTGAATCACCGTGAAGATAGGGGGGACAGTCCAGCTACCCCATTGGAAGGCCGCTTTCTTACCTTGAGGGATGATCCGAGATACATTGCCGGGTATGCCTCCGCCGGTTATATGAGCCATCCCCCGTACATCTACTTTTGCCATAAGCTTCCGGATCGGCTCCAGATAACAGCGATGTGGCTCCAGCAGCTCTTCTCCCAAGCTTCTCCCGAACTCCGGCCAGTGCTTGCTAAGAGACTCGCCTTTCAACACCTTTCTCACGAGAGAGAAGCCATTGGTGTGGAGACCGCTAGACGGCAAGCCCCAGATCAGGTCCCCCACCTGGATGCGGCTCCCATCTACAATTTCCGATTTCTCGACAGCACCTACGATAAAACCAGCGAGATCATACTCCTGGTCTAAGTAAAGCCCCGGCATCTCCGCGGTTTCGCCGCCTACAAGAGCGCAGCCAGTTGCACGGCAGGCTGCGGCCAGCCCATCCACTATCTGCGCCACCTTTTCCGGCTCTAGCTTGCCGGTGGCTATGTAATCCAGGAAGAAGAGCGGATTTGCCCCAAGGGTGAGGATGTCGTTTACACAGTGATTGACCAGATCGATGCCGATGGTATTATGTATATCCATCGCGAAGGCGATTTTCAGCTTCGTGCCAACACCATCTACGCTGGACACTAACACCGGAACGCGGTAACCGCTAAAAGCGAAAAGGGAGCCGAAACCGCCGATTCCCGTCAGAACCTGCGGCCCGAAGGTGGAACGCACCTTGGCCTTTATCAGATCAACCGCTTGCTCCCCCGCATCGATGTCAACACCCGCTTCCCGATAAGCTGAGCCTCCCTGGACGTGCGGTGCCAAACCCGAGGCAGCCCTTTTTAACTCTTCCCCTTTTTTTAACTCCCGGTTCACGGCGCCTCCAGAACTAGCTTGTCCATCTCCAATTGAATCGGCACTGGATAGTTGCCGGTGAAGCAGGCTTGGCAATACTGGCCCTCGCACTGTCCTACAGAGGATAGAAGTCCCTCAAGGCTCAGGTATCCCAACGTATCGGCCCCGATGTGCTGCCGGATCTCATCCACGCTCTTCCAGGCCGCAACCAGCTCAGATCGCCGCGCAGTATCTACTCCTAGATAGCAGGGGTGCTTCATCGGAGGTGCGCAGATCCTCATGTGGACCTCTCGCGCACCGGCTTTGCGAAGCAGGTTGATGACAGGCGGAGTCGTGGTGCCGCGTACGATGCTGTCGTCCACCACAACTATCTTCTTGCCATCCAGCATTTCGGGCAAGGGATTGAACTTCAATTGAACACCAACCTGCCGCAACCGTTGATCCGGCTGAATGAATGTGCGCCCGATATACCGGTTCTTGATCAGCCCCTCGCCAAAAGGGATACCTGCTTCCTGAGCGTAGCCTGTGGCCGCCGGTATGGCGGAGTCTGGAACCGGTATCACCAGATCGGCATCCACTGGATACTCTCGTGCTAGGTGCCGCCCCATCTCCTGTCGCGCGATGTAAACCAGGCGATTATCGATCACACTGTCGGGCCGTGCGAAATATATGAACTCGAAGACACAGAGAGAACGCTGCCTGGGCTCCATAGCTTGAACCCTCCGCAGCCCGTCACGATTGATCACGATCAACTCTCCGGCCTCCACCTCTCGGACGAAGGTCGCCCCCACGGTATCCAAAGCACATGATTCGGATGCTACTACCCATCCCCCGTTCAGCTTACCGATACACAACGGTCGCACACCTAAGGGATCCCTAACCGCAAAAAGGGTGTCGGGTGTAGCCATAACCAGGCTGTAGGCCCCCTGCAGCCTGGGCAACGCGTGGATGATACGTGTCTCCCAGTCTAAGCCTGGGGCAGTAACGATCGCCCTGGCAATCAGCTCGGAATCGGATGTATAGCCCAGATTTCCCCTCTGGTGAGACAGTTGTTCGGCCAGAGCGGTCGAGTTGACCAGATTACCGTTATGCCCAAGGGCAATCGGTCCGAGATCGGAATCTGCTACTATCGGTTGGGCATTACAAATTTTACTGGAACCGGTGGTCGAATACCGGTTGTGGCCGATAGCGATATGGCCTCTCAAGAAGGTAAGCTCCTCTTCGTTGAAGACCTGGACCACTAAGCCCATAGCCTTATGGGTACGAAGCTCCTTCCCATCGCCTGTAGTTATTCCCGCGCTCTCCTGACCACGATGTTGCAGGGCGTATAAGCCAAAAAAGGTTATTCGGGCAACATCGGTACCCGGCGCATATATTCCAAATACACCGCAGGCTTCGTGCAGCTCAGACATCCATTCCCCCAATCGCCGTCACAGCCGGTTTTCATCGAAACCCCACCCATGACGCTGTGCTAGCTCGCGTCATCGAGTCAGGGCTTACCCTTCGCCGGTCAGCTTGCTTAACGCCTCACTCCAAACTTCTCGCATCTCCGATATCGGCAGGTCCACATTCGACCCAAGGCGGAGCCGTTCCCCTCCAACGACGCCAAGTGCCACCAGTGGAACTCCTACCTGCTCGGCGATTCTTTCCAACTCCGCAAAGCGATCCGGAGCCACTGAGATAACGATGCGCGATTGACTCTCTCCAAAGAGCAGCGCATCTAGCCGGCATCCGTCTCGTTGCAGCAATTGCGTTATGGTCTCATTAGAACACTCCAGACCGATCCCACCGGCAATACAGCACTCCGCAAGCGCTACTGCGAGCCCGCCGTCGGCGCAATCGTGAGCCGAGCGGGCAATTCTCGCTTTTATTGCCTCCAGGCAGCAACGTTGCACCTTCGACTCCATGTCGAGGTCTATCCGCGGTGGGACCCCCTGCACCCTTCCCGTCATCAGCTTCAGGTACTCGGTGCCGCCAAGGTCATCGTAGCTCCGCCCTATCAATACCACCAGGTCACCGGCGGCTTTAAAGCCAAGCCCGACTCTCCGCTCCACATCATCCAGCAGCCCGACCATACCAACCACCGGCGTAGGATAAATGGCCGAACCGTTGTTCTCGTTATACAGGCTTACGTTGCCGCTGATCACCGGTGTGCCCAGAACCTGGCACGCCCTAGCCATCCCGGCCACGCTCTCCCTCAGGGTGTAAAACACGTCGGGCTTTTCAGGGTTGCCATAGTTCAGGCAATCGGTGACGGCCAGCGGCTCGGCTCCCGTACATACCAGATTGCGGGCTGCCTCAGCTACCGCGATAGCACCGCCCCATTCGGGCTCCAGGTAACAGTACCTGCCGTTGCCGTCGATAGTGAGGGCTATACCCTTTGCAGTCCCCTTGATCCGCAATACGGCTGCGTCCCCTTCCTCGGGGAGTATCACCGTATTGGTCTGAACGGTGTGGTCGTAGGTTTGGAAAACCGGCCGTCGGCTGCACAGGTTGGCTGTGCCGAGCAGTTCGAGCAAAGTCTCGCCGTAGTCTTCTTTCAGCGGGATGCTTGCAATATCGAAGCTGTGCAGATCATCGATCCAACTGGGGCGCTTACCATCCCGGTGATACACCGGGGCTTCGTCGGTCAGCAGCCTTGCCGGGATCTCCGCAACCACGTTCTCTCCCTCGCGGATCCTCACTATGCCGTCGTCGGTGACCGTTCCGATCAGGTCCGAGTGGAGCCCCCAACGTTTGAACAGCTTTTGGACCTGCTCCTCGCAGCCTTTCTTCGCCACTACCAGCATCCGCTCTTGAGATTCCGACAACATCAGTTCGTAAGGGGTCATCCCCTCTTCGCGTCGGGACACCTTGAGCAGATCGATATCGATTCCACAACCGCCGCGGCCAGCCATCTCCACAGACGAGCTTGTCAGCCCGGCTGCCCCCAGGTCTTGCATACCGATAACGTAATCGGTATCCAGCAGCTCCAGGCAGGCTTCTATCAATAGCTTTTCGAGGAACGGGTTCCCAACCTGTACCGCAGGCCGCCGCTCCTCTGACTTCTCGCTCAACTCCACTGAAGCGAAGGTGGCGCCGTGGATACCGTCGCGGCCGGTATCCGCCCCAACCAAGATCACTGGGTTACCAGCCCCGCTGGCTTTGGCTCGCATCAGTTTGTCGGCCTTCACCAATCCCACGCACATAGCGTTCACCAGTGGGTTTCCGGAGTAGCTATCCTCGAAGTATATCTCCCCGCCCACCGTGGGAACGCCGATGCAGTTTCCGTAACCTCCGACCCCGCCGACCACGCCGGATAACAGGTACCGATTCCGGCGATCCGAGAGAGGGCCAAAGCGCAGCGAGTCTAAACAGGCGATGGGACGAGCGCCCATCGTGAAGATATCGCGGACGATGCCACCAACGCCGGTGGCCGCTCCTTGATACGGTTCCACAGCGCTGGGGTGGTTATGGGACTCAACCTTCATCACCACCGCGAGCCCGTCTCCTATGTCTACAGCCCCAGCGTTCTCGCCGGGCCCCTGCAGCACCCTCGGACCTTTGGTAGGGAACAGCTTAAGGACAGGCTTGGAGTTTTTATACCCGCAGTGCTCGCTCCACATGGCTCCGAACATGCCCAACTCAACCATGTTCGGTTCCCGGCCGAGCTTGGCGACGATCAGATCGTACTCATCCTGTGTGAGGGCAACCTCCTCCAACAGCTCACGGCTAACTGTCATCGGCGACCCTCCTGGTTAGTGCTTAGTCCTGAGTCCTGTTCTGAGTTCTGGGTTCTGGGTTCTGGGGATCGAGTTCCCTCTCCCTCAGGGATAGGGGGGTCTTTTTCTCCCCGCATCTCCCCGTCCCCCAGGCTTAGAATGGAGCGGAAGATAAACGCTCCATCAGTCCCGCCAAGAATGTCCTCACAACACCGCTCCGGGTGGGGCATGAGGCCAAAGACATTGCGGCCTTCATTGCAGATGCCGGCAATGTTCCGGAGCGACCCGTTAGGGTTAGCCTCCCTGGTCACGCGGCCATCAGGGGTACAGTAGCGAAGGATGATCTGGGAGCGCCTTTCCAGCGAATCCAGCAGATCTTCGGGGGCGTAATAGTTGCCGTCGCTGTGCGCTATGGGTATCTTCAGCACCTGGCCGGGTTTACAGGCTGAGGTGAATGGAGAGTCCGTGGATTCCACCCGTACGTGAACCCACGAACATCGAAACTGGAGATCTTCGTTACGAAGCATAGCGCCGGGCAGCAACCCGGCTTCGAGCAGAATTTGAAAACCGTTGCAGATGCCGAGCACCAACCTGTCGCTCCTGGCAAACCGCTCCACCGATTGCATGACGGGCGAGAAGCGAGCGATCGCTCCGGAGCGCAGATAGTCCCCGTAAGAGAATCCCCCGGGGAGAATAATGCAATCGTAGGAGGATAGGTCGGTGTCTTCGTGCCAAATATTATCTACCGGCTGTTTGAAGACGGCATCGACAACGTGGTAGGTGTCCCCGTCGCAATTGATTCCAGGGAACACTATCACGCCAAATTTCAAGGGGGCCTCCTGGACAGCGTTGAACGCATTTCAGATGGGGTGATTCTAACACAGACCCGCCAAGTGTGCCAGAAAAAAGGTATTAGTGTAAGCGGAGGCGGCAATCCAGAGCGTTCGCCAAGTGGTGTGGCTTAGCCCACCAGCTTTTCCAGGGATCCCGGAGGGTAGGTAGCTTTGAACTATCTACTTAAATCTGGAGATCGCCTACCCTAAGCGGCTGGAGAGAGCCGTCATCCAGCCGGAGCAGAAGGGCTCCATCCTCAGCTACGTCCTCGAAAACCCCCTCCAGGGTTAAGTTCCCCTCCACCACTACCACCTTTTGCCGACGCCGCCAAAGACGAGCAGCCCACTCCAACCGAACCTGATCCTCCAACTGCTCCAGGTCGAAGGCCAGGAAGGCATCTATTTGGACCAATATCTCGTGCAGCAGTTGTGGCCGGGAGATCTCTCGCCCGGTCTCCAACCGAAGGCTGGTGGCGGTATCTGGAATACCCTCGACGAGAGATGGGTCGAAATTGACATTAATGCCCACTCCGACGACTGCAAAGGATTCCGGCCAACACCAACTCGTTTCTGTCAGCACTCCGGCCAGCTTCTTACCACCCAGCATCAGGTCGTTGGGCCACTTGATCTCTGTACGAACACCGGCAATCCGGTCAATAGCTTTGGCGGCGGCTACCGAGCAAAGCATAGTAAGGAGGAACGAGTGGGACAGATTGCGCCGGAACAGTATGGAGAAAAGGAGCGCATTGCCCGGTTTCTCAAACCAGCTTCGCCCCATGCGGCCTCTCCCCTTGGTCTGGTGATCCGCCACATAGACGGTTCTTTCGGGAGCGCCCTCTTCGCCCGCCTCTTTGGCCAGATCGTTAGTAGAGCCGGTTTCGTGGAGATAATGCACCACCCACCCCGGCGGGGGTGTAAAAACCTCCCATTCCAAGCTGATACCTCCTGAAAAAGGATAGCCAGAGGAAGGACACTCTTCCTCTGGCTATCGTTGCTAAGCGCGAGACGCTTAGCTTTCGGTCCTTGCAGCACCCGGGGACAAGAAGCCTCTCGGGGGAGCCTTAGCGCCCGACCTCCAGCCCACGAAGTGTGCGAACCGGGTGCGCCGTCGCGCTACAGCAACTGTCACTACCCATTCGCATCACCTCCTTTCTTGGCTGGTCACATGTTAACAGGCCGGGTTTTCTGCGTCAACACTGCTACTCCTCCGGCAACTCCGACTCCTCCATGATCTCCGGTTCCTCGATGCCCAACTCCGCCTCGGCGGTAGGCTCGATACCCTCTTCGGCCTCTTCCATCAGGTCTTCTTCGTCGTCCAGATCGTACTTCAGCACGCTGTTCTTGATGTAGCCTCGGAAGACCTCAGCAGGCGCCTTAGACGGGAATGAAACCTTGCCAGCCATCGCCGGGCTCTTGTATATCTCCCGGATGATCACCTTTACCGTCTGATCATCCACGCTTGTCACTGCTGCCTGGTAACGGTTCCCGCCCTCCAGAAGCGACTTCAGCCGCTTGGCCAGTTTCGGCTCGATCTTTCCTACGTTCTCGCCTTGGGGGGTGAATAGCTCAACAGCGCGATCGCTGTATCGAATCTCCAGTAAATCCCCAGCATCCATCTTGGCCAGTACATCAAGGCCGGCAGTGTTTACCAGGGATGTAATGACCGTTTTTCCGCTTTCTTCGATAAACAGAGCAGGGTCCACTCGGGTTGGCGCCCCCGCTAGGTTTTCCTCCGGGGCTAGCCTGGACAGTCTTTGCAGATTCTTCATAGCAATGACGTTAGTTGGATCCAGTGCTGCTGCCCGGCTATAAGCTGCCTTCGCTTCCTCGTATTTCCCCAATTCCGTTAGCGCCTTGCCCATTCTGTTATGGGCATCGACATCTTCAGGAAATAGGTTCAGAAGCTCGCGATTTACCTGCGCGGCCTCTTCCCAACGGCTTGCCATGGCGAGCGCTATCGCTCGCTCCGACAGTTGCCGTTTGGCTCTCAACCGCTCCTCGGGGAAGGTTGCCATATTTGGTCCGTCCCTCCTTTAGCCCCTATGTCAAAAAGTCGGCGCATTTTACCCTAAGCAACTATCGGTTTCAATATCATCTTCAGGTAAGATCGACAACGGTGATCCCGCAAAGATCGCGCCAGCTAACGAATTTTCCCACATCTTCGTAAGAATCGTAACAACTAATTTCCCAATCATTATCGTGGTAACTATCGCCCGATATGGGGATTATCGAAATCCGCTACCGCTCACGGTGCATTTCGTCCAACTCGCGGTTCAGCTCCTCCATTCGGGCTTTTATTTCAGCCAGGTTCGTAACTCCTAACTCCTCCATCTCTTCCTTGAGTGATTCAAGCTGCTCTAGCTCCATCATCAGATCGTATTCTTCTTTCTCGCGCTCGTTCATGCCGCCTCCTGATGGAATATCAGGCCATCGCCCATCCTATGGCTGCAAACCCCAGCACCCCGACGATCCCGTACTCAACCACAATCCGCCGGTCAATACCGCCCTCTTGAATCGCTAAAAGCAGGCCAGAAAACAGGTAAAAGGTGAGAAGTAGAAAGGCTCCGCCCATCAGCCCGGCTACCGGCCAGTAGTTGAAAGCCCAGGTAGTCTCTGCCACGATCAGCGCCACCAACAGAGGAAGCTTAATGCCCACAGCCTTGTTGGCCTTAGAAGGCCTGAGGATCTCGAGCGCTGCGACCAGGGTAACCAGCCCAATAGACGTAGCCGTGAACAGGCTCCGCTCCTTAGTATGGTAGATCAGCGCATATAGCAGGAAAACCGCCAGATAGAGGATCAGGTTTGCCAAGAAACGCCCGGTCCTGTAATGCTGAGAGTCGGGCTTCAGGCCGATATTCAAACCGACCAGAAGGAAAGCAGTAGCAGTGGTCATACTGGCTGCTACATAAGGCAGAAATTCGATGGGCAGCAACTGCACCAACCACAA
>JBMNNU010000099.1:0-11018 GCA_050942695.1 Chloroflexota bacterium | reverse complement strand
GTAGAGCTGCCGGCCAGAGTCACAGTTGCCCTGCTGGTGGACAAGTATGGACACGAACACCAGATAGCTTCCAAGGACGGTAAGTTCTTTGTGGACCTGGAAGGAGCTACAGCCAACACTGTCGTAGGCGCTCCAGACCAGTTCCACATCGGCGGCAGCCCGCTGCTGCTCGTGGAGAATAAGAAACTGGTTACCGGAAACCGGACCGCGCCCAGCCAGGATTGGTCGGCACCAGGGGTAGACCCCAACTTTGCATGGGTTTCTCCGGAGACGGGCTATACGGTCTCGGGTGAATGGTTGCGTTACTACCAGGCTCGAGGAGGCGCGGATGTGCTGGGGCACCCCCTGGGGACGGTGCGCGAGGACCCGATGCAGAGAGGGCAGATAGTCCAGTACTTCCAGAACATGGTGCTGGAATGGCACCCCAACAACCCACCCGAGTATCGGATCCAGCGCAAGCTGCTCGGTAACATCCTGTACCCTGAGAGCAACGAACCGGCGGTGAACCCGGATGATCCCAACAATCGCCCAAAGGGTGAGGTGGCTTACTTCCCCGACGAGCCGGGGCTGGGCTTGGGCCACTATGTGAGCAATTATGCGCCCGACGGCACCCCTATATACTTTAAGGAGTTCTTCGACAGGTATGGGGGGGTGGACACCTTCGGATATCCCAAGGAGGAGCCGAAGTTTAGGAACGGGCGTTGGACCCAGAGGTTTCAAGGAGCCGAAATGGAGTACTATCCTGAAAACGATAGGGAAGGGGTACTGATTGGTACGAATACCCCGTACCGGCAATTCCGAGTGCAGTTGGCCGGGCTTGGAGAGAGAGTATTGAGCGAACTGGAGTTGCCGCTGGATTGGTAAAAGCGCCAGAAAAATGGGAAAAAAAGGTGATAATTGAGTATCTAGAACCATTGACATAAATCCCTGTGATAGTTATACTATTGCGGATAAAGGTTAGGTAGCGAGGCTGGGCGTCGTGAGACGCCGAATGGGATACCGTGAACAACGGAGTGGCGAGGTAAAACCGAGTGCGGTTGGGTAGCTCCTAACGCTTTATTCCCATCCAGGGGGCAACCTGGCCAGATCCCGGCTCACATATCAGAGCAGGGCTCACGATTAGAGGCGGGGGCTTTATATGACTTAGCCCTCGCCTTTGTCGTTCCACAGACTATTGACAAAAATACCCCCCATAGGTATATTTGGTGCAATCTCGCTTCCGAGCTGCTGGAGGATGCAAGTGCCGATTTACGAATATCGATGCTCAATGTGCGGGGAAAGGTTCGAGAAGCTAGTCCGCACCAGTTCCGGTGCGGCGGAGGTCCGCTGCCCCAAGTGCGATACCGAAAAGGTAGAGCGGCAGCTATCGGTCTTCGGGATAAACACGGGATCCGCGGGGGGTTCTTTCAGCAGCGCACCCAGTTGCGCCCCCTCGAGCGGTGGTTGAGGGATCTAGCAGAAAGCCGTCGGCTTTCAGGACAGCTTCAAAGAAGGGGTGCCGCAATGGCACCCCTTCTAGCTTTATGCTATTGGCGTCCCGCCGCGCCCCAGGATATACTACTTAAACGCTGAGAAACGAAGCGAGAAAGCAGGTAGCAGGATCGCCGGGGTTGAGTACGAGTCATCTCACAGGTTGCTGAGGAGAACACACAATTGTCGCAAACCGCTGTGCGGATAGCCGTAGACGCAATGGGAGGAGATCACGCCCCCGCCGTCGTCGTGGAAGGGGCGGTCATCGCTGCTAGGGACCTCGGGGTGGAGGTAATCCTGGTCGGTCAAGCCGAGAAGGTAAAAGAGGAGTTAGCGAAACAGGACACCTCCGGGTTGAGCCTCCCGATCGTCCAGGCCGAGGATGTCGTGGACATGGAAGAACACGCATCGAGCGCTCTTCGCCGGAAGCGCCGGTCTTCCATTGCAGTGGGGACCGCACTGGTAAAGGAGGGCAAGGCTTCGGCGTTCGTATCTGCGGGCAACAGCGGCGCCGTTATGGCCCACGCCCTTTTTGGGTTGGGCAGGGTCCCGGGGATCGAGAGACCTGCCATCGGCTCGGTGTACCCAACGAGCAATGGGATATGTTTCATCTTGGATATTGGGGCTAACGCCGACTGTAAACCCGACTACCTGGTACAGTTCGCTATCATGGGCAGCGCCTACATGGAACGGGTATTCGGCGTTTCCAAACCTCGAGTAGGCCTGTTAAGCAACGGTGAGGAGGAAACCAAAGGCAACCAACTGGTGCAGAACGTGTTCCCGCTGTTGAAGGCAGCCCCCGTGAACTTTGTCGGCAACATCGAGGGCAAAGATGTGCCCTGCGGACTGGCCGACGTGGTGGTGTGCGACGGTTTCACCGGCAACGTGCTGATCAAGCTCAGCGAGGGGATAGCTTCCTCCCTGTTCGACGTCCTGAAGGAGGAGTTGACCTCTAGCTTCGCCAACAAGCTGGCTGCCCTGGCGCTGAAACCGGCTTTTCGTAAAGTAAAAAAGCGGCTGGACTACGCTGAGTATGGCGGCGCGCCCCTTTTGGGGGTGAACGGCGTTGTCATCATAGCCCATGGCAGATCTAACGCCCTGGCCATCAAAAATGCCGTTCGCGTAGCCAAACAGGCGGTAGATCACGAACTAGTGCAGACCATAGCTTCCGGCGTGGCTGGTTCGAGATAGTCCTGAGCCCTGAGTATTAAGCGGGCTTCAAGGCTAGAAGAACCCATAGCCGTTACCAACATAGCACTCAGGACGCAGGACTCAGCACCAACAGAAGTTTGGAGGATGCAGTGAACGACGCTCTTCCTGTTCAACAATCGCAGCCGATCAGGAAGCTGCGGCGAGTAGTGGTCACCGGGATGGGGGTCGTAAGCTCCCTAGGTCTCGGGGCTGAAGCCTTCTGGCGGGCGCTGAAAGAGGGCAAAACAAACATCGATAGGATCACCCACTTCGACCCCAGCCTCTTCCCTTCTCAATTGGCTGGAGAGGTGAGGGACTTCAAAGCATCGGATTGGATGGATAGCAAGGAAGCCCGGCGAATGGCTCGTTTCAGCCAATTCGCCGTCGCGGCTGCGAGGATGGCCTTAGAAGACGCAGAGCTATCTATCGATAAAGCCAATAGCGACCGGGTAGGAGTCTTCATGGGCACTGGCATCGGCAGCATGGGAGTGCTGACCGACGAGCACATGGTGCTTCTTCAGAAAGGCCCTAACAGGGTTAGCCCTTTCTTCATCCCATCTATGCTGCCCAATATGGCCGCCGCCCAGATCAGTCGCATTTTCGGCGCGAGAGGGTATAATTCAACTACAGTAACCGCTTGTGCTGCCGGAACCCAAGCTATAGGGGAAGGGCTTGAGGTGATTCGGCGCGGCGATGCGGACGTAATGCTGGTAGGCGGGAGCGATGCTTCCATCTGCGCTCTAGGGTTGGCGGGGTTCTGCGCTTGCCGCGCCCTATCGACTCGCAACGACGATCCGAAGCATGCGAGCCGGCCTTTCGATGCCAAGCGCGACGGGTTCGTACCCGGCGAAGGCGCCGCCGTATTGGTTATCGAGTCGTTGGAGCAGGCGCTGGCAAGAGGATGTCACATCTACGCGGAGCTTGCGGGGTTCGGAGTAACGTCGGACGCATATCACATGGTAGCACCCGACCCTGAGGGAGGAGGGGCAGCCCGAGCGATTCAGGCCGCTCTGAAGAACGCCGGCGTAAAACCCGAAGAGGTGGATTATATCAACGCTCACGGCACGTCGACCCCGTTGAACGACGCAACGGAGACGAAGGCGATCAAGCAGGTTTTTGGGGAGAATGCCTACAAGATCCCCATAAGCTCCACCAAATCTATGGTGGGCCACCTGCTGGGGGCTGCTGGCGCTATCGAGTCGGTCGCGACTATACTCTCCATACGAGATGGATACATCCACCCGACGATCAATCTCGAGGAGCCAGATCCAGAGTGCGACCTGGACTACGTTCCCAATGCAGGTAGAAATGCGGAAATCCAGATCGCTCTCAAGAATTCGTTTGGCTTTGGCGGCCAGAACGCCTGCCTGGTAATTAAAAAATACGTCCCGTGAAAAGGGGGGTCCAGGAGGTTCGCCCCCGGCAGGACTTAGGGTGTATGGGACGGACCCCACCCCCTGCCCCTCCCCCACAGGGAGAGGGGAGAAAAGCGGGTCCAGGGCACTCAACGCGAGCGAGCGCAGCGTTACGCCTCTCCCACTGCGGTGGGAGAGGGAACAGAACGGGGCTTGGGGTGTCCCCAAAAGACTCTTTCATCCTTCCCTAAAGGGGAAGAGATGCATAAAAGCCTAGAAACAGGTGATTTGATGCAGATAGTAGCCAATGATAATCTCGTCCGCAGCAAGGTTAAGATCGGTAATATCGCCAACTTCGCTTCCATGGGCTTGCTGGCGGTAGGTTTTATCCTGTCCTTACAGATAGACACTCTCGGACAGACTGCAATTTTTCTAGCCTACGGCGCTATGATCGGTGCTTTTCTGCTGTTGAGCTACGGTCGCACCTTTACTCGCCGGTGGGGCGCTCGCTTTCGACAGGACCAGTGGCTGATACCGTCTCTCAGAGGGACTGATAACCGGTACACCTTGTTCAATTACCTCTCTACCGACCTCCCCGACCACATTTTAGTTGGGCCGGGAGGGCTGTTCGTCCTGATACCTAGAGCTAATAGTGGGACAATCCGGTTCGAAAACGGCAAGTGGTCAAGGGGGAGCATTGGCAGCACCATTCTTCGAGGCCTAGCTGAGGGAGGGTTGGGAAACCCCCTGATGGACGTGCGGATCGCCTTGACCAAACTGGCAACCTACCTGAAAAAACATGGATCCGAGGAGTTGATCCATGGGTTGGAGGCTCGCCCTATCGTTGTCTTCACCAATCCAGGAGCAAACCTCCAGGTACGCAACGCTCCGGTAGCGGTCGTGAGGGCTAAGGAGATTAGGTCCATCCTTCGAAGGGCAAAACCGATCCTTCCCCCCGAGAAGATAGAGGGGTTGGTGGAAGTATTGGGCAGGGAGGTAGCCGAGTCCTGAACGAAGAGTTGGTTCGCCAGCCCGGCTCTATCAACTGTTTCGTGTGCGGTAGGGATAACCCTATCGGGCTGAAGGTGCAGTTCTATCAAAAGGGTAAACAGGTTATCGCCCGATTTACTCCGGGACCCGAACACCAGGGATATCCGGACCGGATGCATGGGGGTATTGCCTACACGCTGCTAGACGAGACGGTTGGCCGGGCGGGCTTCATTTACGGTTACTGGACTTTCACCGCAAGGCTCGACATCAAGCACCGGAAACCGATCCCTATTGGTCAGGAAATCACCGTGGTGGGGGAGATGATCCGGGATCGGGGCCGGGCTATCGAGGCCAAAGGAGAGATATTGCTAGCCGATGGCTCGGTTGCGGTGGAGGGGAGTGGCCTCTTTTTCAAACTGAAACCCGACGAACTGAAGCGGCTGGAGCAAGAACTAGGGCAATTGGTTTGATTGATGTTTTGCACTGGTCTGCGAATACTCGTTATCTTGCTGGCTACTGTTGTGTTGCTCTGGCCGGCAGTGCCTGGAATGGTTGCGCCCCCCTTCTGGCAACATCCTGAAGCCCATGCATTCCAGCCTCTCGAGAGCGATGAAGCCTCTACATTTGCCCCTGGTGAGGTGCTGCTAAAGCTGCGCAGCACCTCATTCGCATCTAAGTTTGAACTCGAAAGTTCGTTGCTCCCGCGCTGCTCTGCCATCATCAAGGAAACGATGCCCGGCCTGGAAGTGTACCGGCTTGGAGTGCCCGTGGGTCAAGAGATTGCAACGATCCAGTGTCTGAAGGAAAGCCCTCTGGTGGATTGGGCTGAGCCCAACTACCTGCGTTCGCTCCTGCGAGTCCCCAACGATGCGCTGTATCACCAGTTTCAATGGAACTTCAAAGTAATCCAGGCCGAAGATGCCTGGGAGATCACGACAGGCAGCGATAAGGTTACGGTGGCAGTCCTGGACACAGGGATCGACGCTACGCACCCCGATCTAGCAGGCAAGCTGGAAGCTGGATACGACTTTCTCAACGACGATAGCGACCCAACCGACGACAGCGGCCATGGAACCCACAATGCAGGTATCATCGGAGCAGCCTCCAATAACGGCATGGGCGTAGCCGGTCTGTCTTGGGGGGCGCGCATCATGCCGTTAAAGGTGCTGGACAACAGCGGGGTTGGGCCCGACTCGGTGATAGCACGCGGCATCGTGCATGCGACCGATCACGGGGCCAGAATTATCAATATGAGCTTTGGTAGCTCTATGGCATCCCAGGTGCTGGCTCGCGCCGTTCGCTATGCCTACGATAAGGGGGTCCTATTGGTGGCGGCTGCGGGGAACACAGCTCATCGGGACAACGCCCCTATCTATCCGGCATCTTTCGAACAGGTGCTGGCGGTGGGAGCGGTGGACGAGACGGGCGAACTGGGCGATTTCTCTCAACATCACCCCTATGTCGGTGTCAGCGCCCCCGGTGTCAAAATCACTAGCACCTTTTGGCGAGAAGCAGGTTTCGGCAGCTATGCATCTGCCAGCGGCACCTCCAGCGCCGCGCCTCACGTCTCGGGGCTGGCAGCCCTGATCTGGTCGGTTAATCCATCTTTAACCAACGATCAAGTCAAACAGATCATAGAAAGAAATGTCGACGATCTTGGGGTGCCAGGAAGGGATGAATACTACGGCACAGGCAGGATCAACGCCTATAAAGCCGTGCACGCTGTAGCCTCTCCAACAGAGGAGCCTTCACCCTCCCCGGTCCCGGCAAGCCCTACCCCCTCCACGGCACCCGGACCTACTCCAGGCGCACCCAGCACCCCCGCTCAGACCTCCAGATCGGTTTGGTATTTCCCGGAGGGCAGCACGGTTTCACCTTTCGATATGTGGTTACTGCTCCAGAACCCCAATAACGAAGCTGTCACGGCTAAGGTAACTTTCATGAAGAGAGACGGCTCGCAGGTGATTAGGGAGGAAGGGTTGCCTCCCAATTCCCGAAAGACGTTGTTCGTTAACCAGTTGATCCCTAACGAAGAGATCTCCATGAAAGTAGAGTCGGATTTCCCGCTGCTGGCAGAACGCTCTATGTATGTCGGCTCCGACGGCCACGGCACTGGCGGAGTATCCGCCCCTTCAAAAGAGTGGTACATGGCCGAAGGCAGCACTCACGACAATTTCGATACATGGATTCTGTTGCAGAATCCCCAGGGGGTCCATGCAAATGTGACCCTGACCTTCTTGACCTCGGAGGGCAAGAAGGGTGAAATGGCTCTTGGGCTCCCGCCTACATCAAGGAGAAGCATCTACGTAAATCAAATCGTTCCGGATGCCGAGGTATCCACGATCGTGCTCTCCGACCAACCGATAATCGCGGAGCGGTCGATGTACTTTCGCCAATCAGGTGGGCATGGAGGAGTGGTTGCGAGCCAGTTGGCCAGAAATTGGTATCTGGCTGAGGGGCAAACGGGGCAGGGGCTTCAAAGCTGGATACTAGTTCTTAATCCCAACGAACAGGTAGCTAACCTGAAAGTGACGTTTTTTAGAGAGGATGGGACCACCTCGGCCGGCGATTTCACAGCTCCGCCCAATAGCCGGCTGAGCCTCTACCTTAACAACCTGGTGGATAGTGGCAAGTTTGGGGTCCAGGTCGATTCCGACCAACCGATCGCTGTAGAACGATCCGTATACTTTGCTGGAGGGAGAGGGGGGCATAACGTTGTGGCCACACCCCAGCTCTCCCAAGAATGGTATCTGCCCGAGGGATCTACCAAACACCCCTTCACAGAGACCGTTGCTATCGTGAACCCTGGGCAGAGCATAGCAAACCTAACAGTGATCTTCGTGAAGAACGATGGCGGCACCGAAAGCCGGAATTACATGCTCCAACCAACATCCCGTTTCACCCTCAATGTGAACGAGCTGCTGCCCGACGCCGAGGTCTCGACTAGGGTGGTCTCGGATACCCCGATAGCTGTAGAGCGCTCCATGTACTTTGCAAACGGCTTGGGGGGGACCTGCACGTTCGGCATCCCCAGGTAGTATGGCTGGTTAGCAGATAAAGGGGGTATGGTGATGCAAATGCCAGGGTATGGATGTTATAATCTTGACCCAGCAAGTTAACTATTTCTGGAAACATAATCATCACCCCGCTTCAAATAGTACGGTAGTGAGCTGTACATCCGCCTAATGGACGGTAGAAGGAGTTGTACCGTGACTTGACTGACACCTCTAATAAACCGCTACGACCCGCCAGTTTTTTTACCAATGACCAAGGAGTCGTAAAAGGAGTGGACAAAGAGTTTCACAGCCTGAATCCAGCAACCATAGCAGAACAATTACTAACCGATCTCAACTCAGGCTTAACCGAAAAAGAAGCCAAGGCTAGGATCGAAAAGTACGGTCCCAACGAGCTTCAGGAGCGCGAGGGGCGTTCCTTCCTCGCCATGGTGATCGACCAGCTTAAGGACTTTCTAATCATCATCCTGCTCGTAGCCGCTCTGGTTTCTATGGTGTTGGGCGAGTTCATCGACGCCGGTGTGATCATGGCGATCGTCGTCCTGAACGCCGTTATCGGAGTGGTGCAGGAATCGAAGGCGGAAAAGTCGCTAGCCGCCCTTAAGAAGATGGCAGCACCCGTTGCCAAAGTGATCCGGGATGGCCACGTTATGGACCTCCCATCACGAGAACTGGTGCCGGGAGATATTGTCCTCCTGGAGACCGGCAACTACGTTCCTGCAGACGTCCGCCTTATCGAAGCAATTAACCTTAAGATCGAAGAGGCAGCCCTGACCGGAGAGTCTGTTCCGGTCGAGAAAGATTCATCCCTGGTTCTGCCCGCCGATGCAAACCTGGGTGACCGCCGCAACTGCGGCTTCATGAGCACTACCGTGACCTATGGACGTGGGAAGGGTATCGTCATCGGCACGGGCATGAACACCCAGATCGGCAAGATCGCCCAGATGATCCAGGAAGTTGAGCAGGAGGCAACGCCGCTTCAACTGAAGCTGGAGCAGTTAGGCAAGACCCTCGGAATGATCTGCCTCGCTGTTTGTGCGGTGGTGTTCGTCCTCGGCATTTTGAAGAACGAACCACTGCTCGAGATGTTTATGGTGGCCGTTGCCCTGGCTATCGCCGCCGTCCCCGAAGGTCTCCCCGCCATCGTCACCGTCTGTCTCGCCTTGGGCATGCAGCGAATGGTTGCACGCAACGCGCTGATTCGACGGTTACCGGCAGTAGAGACGCTCGGATCCACCACGGTCATCTGCTCCGACAAGACGGGAACACTGACCCAGAACGAGATGACCGTCGTCAAAGTGTTCGCCGACGGCGAACTGTACGACGTGAGCGGCCGCGGCTACGCCCCGGTCGGCGAATTCTCCCTGAACGGCAAACAGGTATCCCCGAAGGAGGCTCAGAGCATGTCTGTGCTGCTGAAGGGCGGCACACTCTGCAACGACGCCGTGCTGGAGAAGCACAGCGACCGCGAGGATGCCTGGAGGATGGTGGGCGACCCCACCGAGGGCGCACTCGTGGTGGTAGCTGCTAAAGCGGGCTTCCACAAGGTCGGCCTGGAATCAGAGTTCCCCCGCCTAGCCGAGGTGCCGTTCGATTCCGACCGCAAGCGGATGACCACCATCCACAAGGATGGCGGCCCATCAACCTACACTGCCTACATCAAGGGCGCCCCGGACGTAATGCTCGACCTATGCAGCCATATGCTGGTCAACGGCCAGGTGGTGCCTCTGGACCAGAACCTGAAGCAGCAGGTGCTGGACGCCAACCATGCGATGGCGGAGCAGGCGCTGCGCGTCCTCGCCGTGGCGTACAAGGATCTGGATGAGATCCCAGCCAAACCATCACCCGAGAACGTCGAGGTCGACATGGTGCTGGTGGGGCTTGCGGGCATGATCGACCCAGCCAGGCCTGAGGTCAAGGATGCCGTCCACACCTGCAAGGGCGCCGGGATCAAGGCAGTGATGATCACCGGTGATCACAAGGACACGGCAGTGGCCATCGCCCGAGAGCTGGATATCATCGACGCGAACGGCGCGGTCCTGACCGGTGCGGAGCTAGACAAGATCGACGACGAAGAGTTCGTCAAGATAGTCGAGGACGTGAACGTCTACGCCCGCGTCTCTCCGATCCATAAGGTGAAGATCGTAGAGGCGCTGCGCCAGCGCGGCCACGTGGCGGCGATGACCGGCGACGGCGTGAACGATGCGCCCGCACTCAAGCGAGCCGACATCGGTGTTGCCATGGGCATCACCGGCACCGACGTCTCCAAGGAGACGGCGGACATGGTGTTGACGGACGACAACTTCGCCAGCATCGTGTCGGCGGTGGAAGAGGGGCGAATCATCTATGCTAATATCCGCAAGTTCGTCTTCTTCCTGCTCTCCTGCAACATCGGCGAGATCCTTACAGTGTTTATCGCTATGATAATCGGCATGCCGGTACCGCTGCGGCCGATCCAGTTGCTGTGGCTCAACCTGCTGACCGATGGTCTGCCGGCCCTCGCCCTTGGTATGGAGAAGGCGGAGCCCGGTATCATGAATCGGCCCCCAAGGCCAAAGACCGAGCCGATTATGAACAAGGAGATGACGATAGGTATCGCGGTTCAGGGTATCGCGATCATGGTCGCCACCCTGGGTGCCTTCAAGATTGGACTGCAGAGAAACGACAGCTACGTGGAGGCCCAGACTATGGCCTTCGCAACGTTGGTGTGTTCGGAGCTACTGCGAGCCTACACCGCCAGGAGTGAGTTCTACTCCATCTTCACCCTGGGCTTCTGGTCCAACAAGTACATGGTGGGAGCCACGGCGCTATCTGCGCTGCTGATCATAATCCCGCTGTACGCACCATTCTTGCACCCGATCTTCGACGTGGTGACTCCCGACACTCAGGACTGGATGGTCATCCTGAGCTTCGCGCTGATCCCGTCGATAGTGGCGGAAATCACCAAGATCTTCTTGCGGGCGTTCTCCCCGAGCTTCAAGCAGAAAGTCTCGGATCA
>JBMNNU010000010.1:0-24467 GCA_050942695.1 Chloroflexota bacterium | reverse complement strand
GGACCTGTAATGCACTCATGGAACATATCGATCGACGAAGCCAAAGCCGTTCAAGAGCGACTCAGCAAACTGGTTGTTGAAACCGACCAATTCGGCGAGATCGATTATGTTGCCGGCGTCGACATTTCGGGGGTCAGGGCTACCGGGCAAGCCAAAGCCGCCGCTGTTTTACTGTCGTTTCCCGAACTTGAACTGGTCGAGCAAGGCTGCGCTCAGGGCCCCATCGCTTTTCCCTACGTTCCGGGATTTCTATCGTTTCGTGAGGCCCCATTGATGCTGGATGCTCTGAGGGCGCTGAAAAAGCAACCAGACCTAATCCTGGTCGATGGGCAGGGAAGAGCGCATCCAAGACGGCTTGGAATCGCCTCCGACCTGGGGGTAATTTTAGATAAACCGACTATCGGTTGCGCAAAATCGCGACTTGTTGGCAAGTACGATGACTTGGGTACCGAAAGGGGCTCTACCACTCCTTTGATAGATAAGGGAGAGGTTATCGGAACCGTCCTGCGGACGAAACAGGGTGTAAAACCCATTTTCATATCTGTGGGGCACATGGTTTCGCTAGCAACGGCTGTCGAGATGGTCATGCGCTGCACCCTACCAGGCCAGCGCATCCCGGAACCGACCCGTTTAGCCCATAATGTCGCCGGGCAGATATCGTGAAAATGTGTAGGGGCTGGCAGATCTGTTAGCCCGGTACTACAGGTATTGATAATAACGGGGCGGGCATAGTGTCCCGCCCCTATGTCGACTTAAGTGAGCAAAGGAGTGAACTGTTTTGATCGAAACACGACAGCAATTGGCTGCTCTTGAAGCCAAAATTAGAGATTTAATGGTGCGTCTTTGACCTCGCCAGCAAAGAAGAGGAACTTGCGCGTTTAGAGAAGGCAGCCTCATCCCCGGAACTGTGGGACGATCCAGAAGAGGCGCAGAAAACACTGAAACAGTTGGCCGAACTGCGAGATGAGGTCAGCACCTGGCAGGGGCTATGCCAAAAGATCTCCGATATGGTAGAGTTGGCAGACCTCGCTCTGGAGGAATCCGACGAGAGCATCGCTCAGGAGTTAGAAAACTCAGCCCAGGAGATCCAAAAGGAGGTCGAACAGCGAGAGTTCCAACTACTGCTGAACGGCCCCTACGATCGTCGAGACGCGATCGTAGCGATCTATGCGGGGGCTGGAGGGGTAGACTCCCAGGACTGGGCAGAGATGCTTCTTCGGATGTACCTGCGATGGGCTGAACGGCACGGGTTCAAGACCGAGGTGCTGGATCTCTCCGAGGGGGAGGAAGCCGGTATCAAGAGTGTAACGCTCGAGATTTCCGGTCCTTACGCATACGGTTACATGCACGCAGAAAAGGGCGTCCACCGATTAGTCCGGCTATCGCCCTTCGACAGTGCGCACCGACGCCACACATCCTTCGCTTCGGTAGAGGTAATGCCCGAGGTTGAGGATACTATCGAGCTTCAGATCCCGCCGGATGACATTCGAATGGATGTCTACAGGGCTACTGGCGCCGGTGGGCAGAATGTGAACAAGACTAGCTGCGCGGTGCGGCTTACACATATCCCAACGGGGATCGTTGCAACCTGCCAGAATGAGCGCTCGCAGGTTCAAAACCGAGAGACGGCGATGAAGATCCTGACCGCTCGACTTCTAGATATGGAGCGGCAAAAGATGGAGCAGGAGAAAGCTAAGCTCAGGGGCGAACATGTTGAGGCCGAGTGGGGGAACCAGATCCGGTCTTACGTCATGCACCCCTATACGATGGTCAAAGACCACCGCACCAATATCGAGACTAGTGACGTCAACGCCGTCCTGAACGGCGATCTGGATGAATTGATAACGGGGTACCTCTCGTCGCAGATCGGCCAGGAAGCGTAATCGATAACAACTTGGAGACATCGTGATCGCAATCGTTGACTACGGCGCAGGTAACCTGAGAAGTGTGCAGAAAGCCCTTGAAAGATTGGGGTTTGAATCTCACCTAACCAGCGACCCGGAGGTCGTTGTTAAGGCAAGAGGGGTAATCTTGCCGGGTGTTGGTTCGGCTAGCGGCATTATGAAAGGGCTGCGCCGGTTGAATCTGGTCGACCCGATAAAAGATGTTATCGATCGAGGTATCCCGTTCCTTGGCGTCTGCATGGGGCTCCAGGTCCTCTTCAGTGAGAGCGAGGAGGGCGATGGCGAGCAATGTCTGAATATTTTACCAGGGCGCGTTCGCAGGTTGCCCATGGGGCTCAAAGTCCCTCACATGGGTTGGAACACTGTCCGCCAAAGCTCCCAGCACCCTCTTTGGGATGGGATCGCTAGCGATTCCTTTTTTTACTTCGTGCATTCCTTCTTCGTAGACCCTGAGGATCGCTCTGTCGTGATCGGAGAAACGGAATATGGCATTCCATTTACTTCGGCTGTAGCTTCTGGAAAGCTGATGGGGACTCAGTTTCACCCGGAGAAGAGCGGCGCCTTAGGGGTTCGTATCTATGAGAACTTCGCCAGGTTGGTGAGAGATGGATTTCCAAGTAATACCGGCTGTTGACATCAGGGGCGGGCGGTGCGTCCGCCTGTATCAAGGACAATACGAGCAGGAAACGGTGTTCTCAGAAGATCCCGTTGCCATGGCTCTCCGCTGGCAGGAAGAGGGGGCTTGTCGGATTCACGTGGTCGATCTGGACGGCGCGCTGACAGGCAAACCCGAGAATCTGGACATCGTCCGTGAGATGGCGAAGGTCCTCAGCATTCCCATCTGCCTCGGCGGCGGGATGAGGCGGCTGCAATCCATCGCACAGGTGCTCGATGCCGGTGTCGATCGTGTGATCCTGGGCACGGCAGCTATTGAGACGCCAGAACTGATCAAAGAAGCATGTGAGCTGTATGGAGACCACTTGGCCGTCGCCCTGGATGCCCGCAACGGCATGGTGATGACCCACGGATGGACCGAATCTTCTGGGGAATCTGCCCTAGATCTCGCGATGGCGATGGTCAACTTGGGCGCAAAACGATTGATCTACACAGATATCACCCGCGATGGAACACTTACCGAACCGAATTTCGATGCAGCTTCCCAGTTGATGGCTTCGGTAGATGTTCCGGTGGTGGTATCAGGGGGCGTTTCGAGAGCTGAGCACCTGGTGCGCATCCGAAACCTTGGCGCTGAAGGGGCGATTGTGGGTAGAGCGCTATATACCGGTGCGATTACCATGGCAGAGCTGAAAAAACTGGGGTTGTTGTCGGATAAACCATGTTAACCAGGCGTATCATACCCTGTTTTGATGTGGATAAGGGGCGCGTCGTCAAAGGAATCAATTTCGCCAATCTCCGCGACGCCGGTGATCCTGTCGAGTTGGCCACTCGCTACGAGCAGGAGGGAGCCGACGAAGTGGTCTTCCTCGATATTACAGCCTCCAGCGATGCCAGAGATACGATGCTAGACGTAGTCCGCAAGACCGCTGAGGTGCTCTTCATCCCCCTAACCGTTGGTGGCGGGATACGATCTATAGATGATGTTCGGCGGATGCTGAAAGCGGGCGCCGATAAAGTGTCGGTCAACACCGCCGCCGTACAAGACCCCAGCCTTATCAGCCGTGGGGCCGATCTGTTTGGTTCTCAATGTATGGTGGTGTCTATCGACGCTAAACGGAGACACGATTCCGAAGACCCGCTCGCCTGGGAGGTCTATATATATGGAGGGCGCACGCCTACAGGTATCGACGCCCTCGAATGGGCTCGCAAGGTGGTCAAATTGGGGGCTGGGGAGATCTTGCTGACCAGCATGGACCGCGACGGGACTCAAGACGGCTACGATCTCGAGCTGATTGCGGCTGTATCTAGGGCGGTGTCTGTTCCGGTTATAGCCTCGGGCGGTGCAGGGATTCCCCAGCACCTGTGTGACGCTCTCTCCCAGGGAAACGCCGACGCCGTTCTAGCCGCGTCCATTTTCCACTACGGGACCTATACAATCCGACAAGTCAAACAGTATCTTGCCGAACGCGGTCTCCCGATGAGGTTTTAACTCTCTTCCTGCACATCCAGCCTGATTGCTTCTTTTAAGGCTGCCATGGCCACCTCTACCTGTGATTCGTCTGGTTCTCGAGTGGTGAGACGCTGGAGGGCCAAGCCCGGCGCCGCTATACAGCGAATCACTGGATTGGAGTAATGGTTAGCGGTGAATTTGAGAAACTCGTAAGCGATTCCGGCGATCACCGGGATCAGCAAGATTCTCGAGAGAATCCGCCATTCCATCGGCGGCCTGCCCAGGAGAGCGAAGATCAGTATGGAGATGAGCATTACCACCAGCAGGAAGCTGGTTCCGCAGCGGGGGTGTGCCGTTGTGAATGGCATAACCTCGGATATCTCCCACGGCCGCTTTGCCTCCATGGCGTTTATGCATTTATGCTCTGCACCATGGTAGGCGAAAACGCGCCGAATGTCGCTCATCCAACCGATAGCCCAGAGGTACGCTAGGAAGATGACCATTCGGATCAGCCCCTCGATCAGATTGCTGGTGAACGAGGATTCTATCTGCTGGTCGATGATCCCTACCAGCAGCAGTGGGAGCACGAAGAACAGACCGATAGCGAAGGCGATAGCGACAGCTACCGTGCCCCACATCATCGGCTTGGTCATCTCGGCCTCTTCTTCCTCTAACGCTACGTTGGCGGAGTACATCAGGGCGCGCATCCCCAGCACCAGGGTGTCCCAAAGCATTACCACTCCTCTTAGAAATGGAACCTTCAAGAACCAACCTTCGTACAGGGCTTTGGGTAGCTTCTCCGAGTGGATCACGATACGAGATGACGGGGCGCGCACAGCAATGGTCGCCCAGCGCCTACCCCGCATCATCACTCCTTCGAGCACCGCCTGACCACCGTAGTTGAACTCCTTCTTTTTTTCCGAGGCCATGAAGCTCTCCTGTTTGGAGTTGGGGATGAGTACCTTTTCATCGAAAAAAGGGGAGAGACAGAGCGTATCCCTGTCTCTCCCCAAAGGAGTCGTTAATTACCTGCCTCTCTTCTGCAGCTTCTTCATGAACTTGTCCACTCGGCCGGCTGTGTCCACGATCCTCTGCTCGCCCGTGAAGAACGGGTGACACTGGGAGCAGACATCAACCTTCAGGTTAGGTTTTGTGGACGCTGTCTTGTGCTGCGCTCCACAGGAACAAACGATAACCGACTCGCCGTATTTGGGATGAATACCCTTCTTCATCTAAAAAGACCTCCCCGATCAACCGCTACGACATCGGGGATGCGTAGATGCTGACCTTCTTTTGATCCTTGCTGTAATTGCCAAACTTGACCACGCCGTCGATCAGGGCGAATAGGGTGTAATCCTTACCAACCCCTACGTTATCGCCGGGGCGCATCCAGGTGCCCCTCTGGCGAACCAGGATCGATCCGGCGCGCACCGTCTGGCCATCGCCTACTTTCAAACCGAGCCGCTGGCTCGCACTGTCTCGACCGTTACGCGAACTGCCAACACCTTTCTTGTGTGCCATGAGAACAACTCCTACTCCAGCGCGATGCTATCGATGGCGACCCGGGTAAAAGACTGCCTGTGGCCCGTCTTCCTGCGGTACCGAGTCTTCGGCTTGTATCGAAAGACGATTATCTTCTTGCCTTTGCCCTGGTGCACCACGTTGGCCATAACCCGGGCTCCCGGCACCACAGGATTGCCCACCTGGATACCCTTGTCGGTGGACACCATCAGCACGCGCCCGAGTTCGACTTTGTCACCAATCTCGGCGGGTATTCGTTCTACGTCGATGGTCTGCCCGACCTCGACCTTATATTGCTTTCCGCCTGTTTCAATTACCGCGTACATTCAACACCTTCCCGGTCCCCGAGCACGGCACCGATTCTTCCGGCCCGGTGCATCGTAGTGTATCGGGGCATTGCCAGACCGTACCGGAGCGTAACCCCGCACAACAAAACGCGGCGCTCTCGCCCCGCTGAACTAGAAGTATAGACTGCAATAACCCAACCCGTCAAGTTACCATTCCGGCTAAAGCTGCACAGTAGCAGACCGCTGGCGGCCTGTTTTCGGAGAGATCGAGGTAGCGAATTGGGCTGTATCTGCTGTTCAGGGCGATGAGGTCTCGCCCTAACCCAGGCCAATAACACCAAGACCCAATACTGGCTTGGCGAAGCGCTTTTCACCACTAAGTAATAGAAGTTACGCGGTAGTATGCCTTTCCGCTTCGGTTATGAGCCCTTGGTCCTCAGCACTCGGGACTACATCAAACAGCCCATCGGCTCAATGGCGTAACTCGTGTAAGTTAGGAAACAGCGGGCTAGGCCAGCAGGAGGCGGGTGCGGGTAATCCTACAATCAGCCGGATCTATCCCCATTTCACGCAAAACCTCGTCCGGCCTTCCGGCGCCCTGAGCGTCGGTCCGCAGCAGCAGGCGCAGCTCTGGTGATCCATCAGCCCCCTCCTCGACAGCCAGATCCCGGATCATAGGTCTGAGATCGTAGGATCGGACTTTACTCTCCTTCGCCCGCTCCCGTGGCAGGCTCTCCGCTGCCAGCAGGCGCCCGGCAGCCAATCGAAGCCCTTCAGCGGAAGAATCTGGCGGGCATTGGACCCTGTACTCCGCCGCTCGCATAAGCTTTTGCAGAACGGCGCTTTCCACCGGCACTTCCTCCACTTTTCGGATCTCGATGCCATTGGGTAGTAGCCCCGCTAATTCGAGTTGAGCTTGCTGCGGGTCGCGCGGCTCATCCAGATACAGGTCGAGCAACTCCGCATCCCCAGCAACAGCCACGGGCAGCGGCGCAGCGAACGAGATCTTGGGGTGGGGATTGTATCCCTGGCTGTAAGTTAATCGCCACCCAGCGCGACGCAATGCTCTCTCCCATAGCCGCATCATCTCAAGATGGGCTAAATAACAAACTGCACCGGAACGCGAGAAGGTTATCCTCAATCGTTGCATAACTAGCACCCCCCATAGCTCTGGCGAATGCCGCAACCCAGGCAAATTCCCTCGCGGCAATCCGGAGATAGCTCTGCTCGCATCGCCTTCTGGTACTCATTCACGAGAAAGCGCTTTTCCACACCAGTTGAGATGCGATCCCATGGAAGAGATGCTTCCAGGGGTATTCGTTTTTCGGCCTCAGCGTGGATATCCATACCTTCCAAAGCGAAGGCTTCACACCAGCGTTCGAAACTGAACTGTTCCGCCCACGCATCGAATCGGCAACCCAATTTCCATGCTTTGTGGATAACCGCGGCTGTCGGCCGTCCTCCTCTGGCAAGAGCAGCCTCCAGCACGCTGCTTTCCGGCTCGTGCCAGCTTAGGCTCAAACCCGGCCCTCTGATCGTTTTCTGCAGCCGCGCTAATTTTTCCCGGATAATCCCAAGGGGCTCTTGCCCACACCACTGGAATGGTGAGTGAGGCTTAGGAATAAAGGCACCCACCGAAACCTTGACCCTCGTGCGATTACCCACGTGCTTGCGCCCGATATCCCTAGCGCGGAAGGCTAATCGCGCGATACCGTCCAGATCCTCGTCGGTTTCAGTGGGGAGGCCGATCATGAAGTACAGCTTCACCGCCTGCCATCCGTGTGAGAAGGCGGCCTCCATGGCAGCTTCGATATCTTCCTGGCTTACACCTTTGTTGATGACGTCCCTCAACCGCTGAGTGCCAGCCTCAGGCGCGAAGGTAAGCCCTCCTCCGTATGCATCTTTCAGGGTGTGAGCCAGCTTGACCGAGAACGCGTCGACCCTCAGGGAGGGAAGACTCACCTTGATTCGCCGTTCAGGGTAGCCCTCGGCCATGGCTCCGATAACAGATTCAACGCCCGTATAGTCGGTGGTGCTCAAAGAGACCAGAGATAGCTCGTCGTAACCTGTGTTGGCGACGATCTCCTCCGCGTTCTTTAGCACGTCGTCAGCGGACCGCTCACGTACCGGCCTGTATAGGATACCGGCTTGGCAGAAGCGGCAACCTCGAGTGCAGCCTCGTTGCACCTCCACCATCGCACGGTCGTGAATCGCCTCAACGAATGGGACGATAGGTCGGGCCGGGGATGCGCCCAGCGTAGCCACCCTCCGAGCCTTGATAGGCGCGTGAGTATTGCCATCCACCGGTATGTTCGATCCGCCGGTTAGCCCGGATGTCTCTGGCAGGTAAACACCCTCAACTCCGGCCGCCTCTCGCAAGAACTCACTCTTCGGCACACGACAATCTAAGCCGGTGCAACCGTCTCTTCGCATCCTAGCGTAAAGCCGCATTAGCTCCAGCAATACATCTTCCCCGTCGCCGACAACAAACAGGTCGAAGAACGGCGCCATAGGCTCGGGGTTGTAGGCTCCAGTACCGCCCGCCATCACGATAGGATAACGATCATCTCTATCCGCTGCGAAAAGCGGTATACCAGCAAGGTCCAAGGCGTTCAGGACATTGGTGTATATCAACTCCAGGGAAAGGGAAAACCCGAGTATGTCGAAGTCGGTCAAAGGCCGACGCGATTCCAGCGAGAACAGAGGAACTCCGCGCTGGCGCATCATAGCTTCCATATCCACCCATGGGCAGTACGCTCTCTCTGCCAGCAGGTCTGATTCCCTGTTCACAAGATCGTATAGGATCTGTAGCCCCAGGTTGGACATGCCTACCTCGTAGATATCCGGGTAGATAAGAGCAAGGCGCGCGGAGGTCGACCTCCACTCCTTCTGGATCGAGTTCACCTCGCCACCCGTATATCTTGCGGGCTTTGTCACCCTTGGCAGCAGTCCATCGATATCTATCAAAACGTACCTCTCCCCTTTCAACCTGTGAAAGGGAATTATACCAGCCCATTAAACGGTTTGGGCGCGGCGGCGGACGACCAGCACCGGGCAGGCAGAGTGCTCGATCACGCGCTCCACAACCCTACCGATAGCGAGCGGTCGGGGGCCGGCAACATGCGTCGATCCGATGATGATCAGATCGGCCCCCCAGCTTTCCGCCTCGTCCACAATCTCTAGATGAGGAGAGCCGCGGCGAAGGGCTGTACTGACGAGGACCCCCTCCTGATTCCCCAGCACTTCGCCGTGGCGCAGGATGCCCCTACCGCTTTTCTCCATATCTGCCAACACCTGGTCCTGGGGGCGCCCCATCACCCTTGCGATCTCCGCAGCAAGGGCAAGGTCCACCACATTTACCAGCATTACCTTGGCCCCATGAACCTTCGAAAGGCGAAGGCCCATCACTGCGGCAGCCTCCGAACTCTCCGTTCCGCTCATTGCCACAACGATTTTTGAGAATACGCCGTTCATTGCATCACTTCCTGTGAAAGGAGTACTGGGTCTTGAGTCCTGCGTCCTGAGTCCTGAGGTTCGTTCTGGGTTCTGGGTTCTGAGTTCTGGGAATCGAGCGCTGGGTGCTGGGTGCTGATGGCTGATGGCTGTCTCCCCGTCCTCCCCGTCCCCGCCTACTTCCTCCGCTTCAACATCTTTGCTCGAAAAAAGGATTCTCGCTCAGCGTCCTCCAGCGCTTCCCTTACCTGCTTTATAATCTGTTCCTGCTGCGGAATCACTACATTTCGAAGGGCGTTTACCCTCCGCTGCGTTCCCCGCGCCTCCCTCGCCAGTCTGAGCACCGTGGTCTCTTTTTCCGCTGCGTCGCACACGATCCCGATCAACTCCCGAAAGGCGTCAATAGCACGATCCAACTCCGCAGCCGTTCCGGCCAGACTGTATGCAGGTCGTTCTCCCTGGACGGAGCACTGGATCGTGGGCACCACCGCACCCATGTTGCTCCTTTCAGTTACCTTCAAAGGAACCTTTTCATGCACCGCCAGGGCTGCCCTCCGCACAGCTTTGCCCCCCATCGCCATCCTTGCTGCAGCCAGCGCATCGTACGCGGCTTGAAAGCTTTGCACCATGCTATCCCTCGCCTGATCGGCCTCCGGGGCGGCGGAGAGTAGCTCTGCTAGCAATATCTCGCGCTTCCTGTCCAGGAGATCGTGGCCTTCCCTGGCGAGCACCAGCAACCTTTGCGTCTCCAGTAAAGTACTTCTGGTTAGAGGCACCCTTACGCGAGGCATACCTTACATTCCCCCTCAGAATCTACCCGCCCTGTAATGCTTCTCCAGCTCCTCTCTGCTCACCCTTTGCAGCTCCGATTCAGGCAAGATGGATAGCACATCCCACCCAATTTCTAGCGTATCCTCGATCGTCCGATCCTGGTTGATTCCCTGCCCCACAAAACGCCGCTCGAACTCGTCTCCAAAGGTGAGATACGCCTTGTCCGCCTCGGAAAGCTCCTCGGCACCGATAATCGCGGCCAGCGATCGCACATCTCGCACGTGGGCGTATGCGGCATAGAGCTGGCTGGCCAAGCCCGGATGGTCCGAACGAGTCTTTCCCTCTCCGATACCGTCTTTCATCAGCCGAGAAAGGGAGGGCAGGACGTCGATTGGAGGATAGATGCCTCGTTGGTACAGATCGCGGCTTAGCACGATCTGCCCCTCAGTGATGAAGCCGGTGAGATCGGGAACCGGGTCGGTGATATCGTCGTTGGGCATAGTGAGAATCGGCAATTGGGTAATCGAACCCGGTGAGCCCTCGATCCTACCGGTTCTCTCGTACAGTGAGGCCAGATCGCTGTACATATATCCAGGGTAGCCCTTGCGGCCCGGCACCTCACCCCGTACGCTAGCCACCTCTCGGATTGCCCCGGCGTAGTCGGTCATGTTTGTGAGGATCACCAACACGTGGCGGCCGTGGTCGAAGGCCAAGTATTCAGCCATGGTAAGGGCAGTGCGAGGAGTCACGATCCTTTCCATAGGAGGGTCATCGGCAAGGCTGAGAAACAGCACGCTGTTATGTAAAGCACCGCTCGACTCGAAGCTGGTCCGGAAGAAAGTAGCTACGTCGTGGCTGACCCCCATCGCGGCGAAAACGATGGCGAACTCCGAACCGGCGCCCGGTATCTCTGCCTGCCTCGCGATCTGCGCAGCAATCTGATTGTGTGGAAGCCCGCTTCCGGAGAAGATGGGTAGCTTTTGGCCGCGCACCAGGGTGTTCATACCATCTATCGCCGATATCCCGGTCTGGATAAACTCCGATGGATACAACCTGGCCGTAGGATTGATGGGTGTGCCGCCTACCTCTCTCATATCATCGGCGATCGGTTTGGGCCCCCCATCCTGTGGGTTTCCGAAGGCATCGAATATGCGGCCCATCATCTCTAGAGACACCGGAACCGTCAGAGGGTGCCCGAGAAAGCGAACGCGGGTAGCCTCAGAGGAAAGCTCGCTGGTACCCTGGAACACCTCGATTACTACGCGGTCCCGGTCTACCTCCAGCACCCGCCCCCGGCGCAGATCACCGGACGGAGATACCACCTCGACCGTTTCGTCGTAGCTAACCCCCTCGGCACCCTCCACGAATACCAGCGGGCCCTCCGCCCCCGCGATGCCCACGTACTCCTTTGCGACACCCTGCTGCATAGCCATCCATTACCCTTACTTCACCTTGACTAAGTACTAGATATCCCCTCTCCCTGTGAAGGCGGAGCTTTCTCCCCTCTCCCTGTGGGGGAGGGGCCGGGGGTGGGGTCCGCCTCCCCGTCCCCCCTGTCTCGCTACAGGTACTCCCGTTCCACCTGGCTGGTTTGATCGTCAATCTCCCGCTCGATCCGCTCGATCTCCCTCACTTTGTCGTTGGGGATCGTCGTTCTCATCCTGAGGATCGAATCCACAACCGGCAGCGATCTTATTTTCAGCAACGGCACTCCTAAGGCGACCAACCGCTGCCCTCTATCGTGGAAGCGATAGATAGCCCGGAGCATCGCGTCCTGCCTTTCAGGAGACGTGTAGCTGTCCACCGGATCAAGGGCGTTTTGCTGCAAGAAGCCTTCCCTTATCAACCGAGCAGTCAGGAGTACCAATCGCTGGTTGTCGGGTAACGCATCCGGACCTACAAGCCTGACTATCTGCTCGAGCCGGGCTTCCTCTTGCAGCAGCGCCAGAGCCCAATCCCGGCGAACTCGCCATTGAGGGTCAACCTCCTGCAGCCACCAATCCTCCACTTCCTCCACATATTGGCTGTAGCTATCGGTCCAATTGATGGCCGGGAAGTGCCGTGCCGACGCCAGGTCTCGATCCAACGCCCAAAAAGCGCGTACGAAACGCTGGGTGTTGGTGGTTACAGGCTCGGTAAACGCGCCTCCCGGCGGGGATACAGCTCCGATGGCCGATACAGAGCCCTCACTCCCGGCGAGGGTAATCACTCGGCCGGCCCGCTCATAGAAATCCGCCAAGCGGGAGGGAAGATAGGCAGGAAAGCCCTCCTCGGCCGGCGTCTCCTCCAAACGGCTCGCTATCTCCCGTAGCGCCTCGGCCCATCGAGATGTGGAATCAGCCATCACGGCAACGTGATAGCCCATGTCCCGGTAGTACTCCGCCAGCGTGATGCCGGTGTATATCGAGGCCTCCCTAGCCGCTACAGGCATGTTCGAGGTGTTAGCCACCAAAATGGTGCGCTGCATCAACGGTTTGCCGCTGTGGGGATCTAACAATTTAGGGAAATCTTCCAGAACGGAGGTCATTTCGTTCCCTCGCTCCCCGCAGCCGATATAAACGATCACGTTGGCATCTGACCACTTGGCAAGTTGGTGCTGAGTGACCGTCTTTCCGGTGCCGAAACCACCGGGTATGGCTGCGGTACCCCCTTTCGCTAAAGGGAAAAGTGTGTCTATTACCCGCTGGCCAGTAACGAGAGGTACGTTGGGCAGCAGACGATCTCCATAAGGTCTCCCCATTCTAACCGGCCACCTCTGGAGCATAGATACGCCAACTTCCCCACGGTCGGTAGATATTCTGACTACCTGATCCTCGACGGTGTAATCTCCCTCTTCGGCAACCCAAACGACATCTCCAGCTATCCCAGGCTTGAGCAACACCCGGTGTTCGATTAGCTCCGTCTCCTGGACCGTACCCAGCACATCCCCGCCGCGCAATCGGTTGCCGATCTTCACCAGGGGAACCCACGGCCACAGCCGTTTCCTACCCAACGCCGTAGTTTCCACGCCTCGGTGGATGAACGCCCCGGTCCGCTCCCGTATCACCGTAAGTGGGCGCTGAACGCCATCGAAGACCTGGCCCAACAGCCCCGGCCCCAATTCTGCCGATAGCAAGGCCCCCGTACCGTACAGGCGCGCGCCTGGAGAAAGGCCTGTCGTATCCTCATAGACCTGGACTGTAGCTTTACCACCCTCCAGGCGTATCACCTCCCCCAGCAACCGCTGATCGCCAACTTCCACCAGTTCGAGCATTCCCAACCGCTCCGCGCCCACGGCAGTGACAACCGGCCCATTGATCGCAATCAATGTAGCAACAGCAGGTTCAGGCGATCCGGCGCTCTCTACTGTCGATCCTCTAACCACTTCCTGTTCCCTCACCCTGGAGAAGATGCCAGACGCCACTCCTCAGGATCGGCTCCTGCCTTACCATGCGCGCCTCGAAGGAGTTGTCTACCACTATCTTTCCCTTCTCCCGGCTCACTATCACCCCCCCGGTGATATTCACCGACTGCTCCGCCAGAACCAGTTCGGCGTGAATCCCCTCCTCAGCTAATCTATCTTCGACTGCTTGTACGAACTCGGGGGTAACGAGTTTCACGTCTTCAGGGGATACCTGAATCAGTAACGATCCTCCACCTATCTCTCGAGCGGCTTCTATCGCCAACCGCAACAGGGTTTGCGCCCGAGCAGGCCCCTGCTCCTCTCTCAACGCCGTTAACGCATCTTCGAAGATCTCTCTCAGCAGCCGTTCTCGCATTTCGATTTGCCGCCGCTTGACTTCTACCTCGGTCGCTGACGCAACCTGTCGGGTTATCAGTTCGGACTGTCGCCTAGCCTCCCGCAAAATCTCCCGGCTTGAGGCTTCGGCTTCCTGCTCTGCCTCCTGTCTTCTACGCTCTACCGACCGATTAGCCTGTTCTATCTCGTATCGTGCTGTATCGGATGCCTCGTTGAGTATGGCTTGCCGGAGCGCTTCTATCCCCTCAGCATTGTCCATTTACTACCTATCCAGCTTTACCCTGATATGAGTAGCACTACATTCCAGCTCCAAGTGTGTGCCGGACCATCTCTCGTACAGAGGGGCGCTCCAGCGGTTCCCCTGGGGCCGGTACTCGAAGGATCACGGGGACGGTGGCACCCGTTTCGATCTCTTCGAGTCGGCGCCCCATTCGTCGCGCGATGCCCGCTGTAATCACGATGAGCCCCACCTCCCCTTCAGACAACAGCTCTTCAATCTTACGTAAAGCTTCAGCGGCATCATCGGTGGCGAACCCCTCAATCCCTATCAGCGAGAATCCTAGGACCGTATCCTCATGTCCGATGATGAACAGCTTCATATCTGCACCAGGATCAAGATCGAGACGATCAGGCCGTAAATCGCAATCCCCTCAGCCAAACCCACATAGACAAGGGAGCGCCCGAACAGCTCAGGTCTTTCTGCGATAGTCCCCAGAGCAGCCGAGCCTGTAGCAGCAACAGCCAGGCCGGCGCCAATGGTGGCCAAACCTGTCGAGATCGCTGCTGCGATGTAGGCGAACTGGGCTGCGGCGGTGTCAGCCTGCTGGGACAGAGGGGCCGCTGCTGCTGCCGGGGCAAATGTGTGGCTGAGCAGCGAAAAGATAGCCACTATCAATAGCGCTATCACCAGGGCATTTACGCCGAGAATCCCGAAGATGATACCTCGAAGCGGCAAAACGTATCCCCGCCGCCCCAAAAGGTAGGTAATCAGCGACACGAGAGGCACTAATCCGGCGACTACCAGTATCAACTCCATTGCCTAATCCTCTCTTTCAGAGAGACCCGATCCAGATGCCGGAGTAGCCAGGGAGAAAGGGTTGTACGCTAAACCGCGTCCTTTTAAAAACTTGGTGAACAGCTCGTAGTACTCCAGACGCAAAGCCTGTATGCCGACGATCAGGGTCTCCAACGCGATGATCAATACGTTGCCCAAAACGATCACAACCAGATACCCACCTAGCAGAGCGCGTACCAACTCCGCTAGCGCAAATATTGTGAGCCCAAGCCCAACGTGGCCCAGGGCAAAAGCCCCAATCCGCAGGAAAGAGACGGTATTGCTGACAAATCTCACCATCAGATCGAACGTTTCCACACTGGCCTGGATAGCGTAGCCCCCATCCTCCACGTTATTGGACCAACCGATCATTCTAAGAATCGGGCCATGAAGGATAATCAACGATGCGGGAGCGACAATAAGCAGGAGAAACAACCACCAGCTTAGCATCTGAGACGCTAGAGCAAATACCAGCACAATAGCGAGCAATCCCCAGTAAAGCCACAACCCCACCAACCCGTTCTGTCCGAAGAAAAAGGCCGCCCAATCTCTACGTCTCCAGGCTGTTACAACTCCCAGCATCAATCCGACGCTCAGCACGATAACCCCCAACCCAATTGCAATGCCGATGATCAAAAGAGGATCAGCCAGCGGTCTAAACCAGAGGGCGGGGATTATGTTTTCCGACCCGAAAACCTCCCCATAGAGGACCCCAAAGATCATTGATGCAGCCCCACAGGCTGCCAGGATACGGCCAAAATCCTTCTGGCCCCTTATCAGGTGCTCACCGGCTAGCGCGAAGCCAAGCAACAGAAGAACGAAGCCCTGTCCTAAATCCCCGAACATAGCTCCGAAGAAAAGAACGAACAGAATCCCGGCCAGTACGGTAGGATCGACATCCCAATAGCTAGGAAGACCGTAAGTCTCCGTGATCATCTGGAATGGTCGAAAGATCCGATGGTTCCTGAGAGCCGTCGGAACCCTGAGTCCCTCGTTATCATCTGCTGGTAGCACATCACTCGCTACCAGAATTGCACGCCCCCCGGAGACAGCATCCACATCGGATGCGAATTGTCGGTAGCTACTTTTAGGAACCCAGCCCGCGAGCAGCCTGGTTCGAGCGGTTGCTCCCGCTTTTCGCCAAAAATCCACTACTCGAGAGTTTGTTCTTACCTGCTCGATCACAGAGCCGAGTTCCTGGCTCGATGTTTCTCGTAGATGCCGCCGCTGTCGCTCCAGGTCATCCAACTGATCCGATAGTTCGATATCCTGGAGACGCAACTGTTCCATAGCCTGGCCTGGCGTTCCGGTCAGTTCGACTGGAATTTCCAGCCGCTCGACGTAAGCGCTCTGGAGAGCTCTATCCAGCACCGGCGCGTCTCGGCTTTGGCTAAAGGCCAAAAGCAGCGATCTACCGTCAACCGAGCGTCCGGGCAAAAGGGAGTGGGGAATATCCTCCAGGCTCTCATCTAACCTCGCCAGATTTCCCGTAGGCACCATACCCACCACCAGGTGCAGGTAGTTCAGGTTACGCAGATTTGAGATATCAACGTTCAATTCCGCTAGCAGCTTCACCAACTGCCTGACCCTATCCAAACGGACTCGCTGCGACTGGATACTGTGGATCGCGCTTTCTAACGCATATATCTCCGGTTCTACCTGCTCCAGAAACGCCCTAGCTCGGCTTAGAATCTCCTCAGGCGCCACGGTTGTCTCCCCAGTGGCAACGGCGCCTTCGAATCGAAGAAAGCTTGCTGCCCTGTCCAATCTGCGTTCCACCGAGCTATACTCGTTGGCCAGACGGTCAATTTCAGGCCACGATAGGTTCTCAGCCCAGTCTCCCAACTCAACCACATCCACCGGGTGCAACAACGCCATCCGGCCTATGCTCATGCTTAGGTTATCCAGGTCCCGATCGAGGGCTAACAGCTCTACTCGAACCATGGGGATCGGCGTCATCATCAGAAGGCTCCCCACATACCGTCGATGATCGTTTCTGTAGACGCGCCATACCTCTTGCCTTCGAACAGTAATCGAAGGTCGTGTATCTCTGCTTCCTTGAGCCATAGATAGCTTACTGCAACCCCTAGATGGAACGGGTAGCCAGCAAGAGCCGAGCGAGCAGTCGACACCAGGAAGCGTTGCAGTGCGGTGCTAGATCGCTCGACTGGGTTCGGGAGACTGGCCGGTCCGGAGAGCAGCGACCGATAAGGCTCCGGCAAAACAGCTACTATCCCGGCTATCCCCTCGGCAGATGCCGCGGAGCGTATAGTCTCTCCATCGATAAGCCGAGCATAGGGGAGCGTATAGTTGTAGATCTCCTCGGGCGACAGGTTGAAAATAACGCGGTATCGGATGATCCAATCGATATTCAGGAGATCGTAGCGAACGTCCATCACCCGCCCGGCAACGCTGCGGTCCTGTCCAGAGAGCGACTCTAAGGTGTCCCAAAGGCTACGGTAATAGTGGAGGTCCAGGGCAACCTCTACCGGAAAGAGCGATCTTTCAGAGATATAGCGAGGGAGGGCGTTTTGCATTACCCGCCTGTATTCGGTATCCGCGAGAGATGCGGCTACAGCTTCGACATCCTGAGCAAGGAGCAATTCCTGGGTTGGGAGAGTAGAAAGCGAGCCTAGAGGCCACAGCAACGAACTGATTTCGTCCTGAGGTTCGCCCCTAACCTTTCCTCGCAATATTGTTTTGAGGTTATCCAGTTCAAGCCTTTTGGCCATCTGCACTAGCAGAGCGGCTTTACCGCCGCGATAGAGGCCGATTACGCGACGGTACGCCCTAACCAGTTCGCTCGCCAGCATAATTTCCGCGCCGTCGATGGTAGCTCCACTTTCCAGCAACCCGGTTACTCGAGCTTCGTATACGGTATTCAGAAGCGATCTCAACGCCCCCTCGAGGTCCGGGGCTGCGGCGAGCGAGCGCAACAGATCCGGAGGCAGGATACGAGAGATCATCCCCCGAAGTTCAGCATTCGATCGGGAGTGGCTAAGGACTCTCTGGCTCAAGCACCGGCTCTCCTCGAAACACGCTGACGGGATGTGTCTCCTTCCCCCTTCAATTGCGCTACTACGAAAGCGACCGCGACATCTTTCCGCAGTCTGGCCAAGCGATCCATCTCCTCTAGCTCCAGTGTGTTCTGCGCCAGCCTCCGGTCCCGATCTGCTTCAGCGTTGGATCTGGCGTCCGCGATCATCTTGTCAGCCATCTGCCGAGTCTGCGCCAACAGTTCCAGCTTGGCGGCTTCTGCAGCCTCAGCTCCCTCTGATCGCAACCTTCGAGCCTCCGCTTTCGCCTGCTCAACGATCGCTGCGGCCTCCCTTTCGATTGCCAGCAACTGCTCCAGAGCCTGCTGGATATCACCCTGCATTCCCAAGCTCCACAACAGATAGCCCTCACTCCCCTTCTTCCAAACAAAGAAGGGATGAAATTCATCCTTCTGGGAGAGGGAGAAGGTCGAGATGAGGGCTGGTATCAGTTCTCTTGATTATCGCTGTTAAGCAGTATGTGCGCCCCGAGAAAATCGAACTGGAAGCTGATCTGGTGCAGATTCTCTTCGTGAAGCTGCCTGGACACGTCAGCCTGTTTCTCCACAGGTCAATAGAGCAATAGAAATCCTCCCCCGCCTGCGCCGGTGACCTTACCACCCAAAGCTCCAGCCTCTTTAGCCACCTGGTACCACCGGTCGATCTTCGGATTCGTCACGTTGCTCGCCAGCAGCTTCTTTTGCTGCCACCCTAAATCCAGCAACTGCCCCATCGCCGCCAGCTCCCCTCGTTCCAGCGCCTTAAGCATTTCCAGCGCTAACTCCTTGATGGCGTGGAGAGAATTGACGACGACCCGATCCCCTCGCCTGGTCGATTCCCTTTGTTGCCGGAGTATGGTAGAGGAGCTGCGGGAACTGCCCATAAAGAAGAGCATCAGACTCTTCTCCAACTCTTTCACCTTGTCAGCATGCAGCAACAGCGGCTCAACCGTGGTCCCCTCACGCGTAAACTGAATGACGTTGATCCCCCCAAAAGCCGACGCATACTGGTCCTGTTTGCCGATGGGCATGCCAAGCTTCTCGATTTCTAGCCTCGTGGCTAGCTCGGCCAGCTCTTTCCTGGAAAGATGTATCCCCTGTTTTTTCGCAAGAGCCAGACAAAGGCACACCGCAGCGGCGCTGGATGAGCCAAGGCCGGTCCCAGGGGGGATCTCCGAGGCCATAAAGACGTCGTGCCCAATAGGTAGCCCAAAGTGGTCTACTACCGCCTTCGGGAGAGCCAGATTCCCATCCCACACCAGGTCCTGCACCCTCTCCTGGTTGTGGAAGCTGCCGTAATTGGCGGAAATGAGCTGCAGGCTCTGAGATCCACTTTCCGAGATCACAGCGTAGAAATATTTATCGATGGCAGCGCTGACCACGAGGCCACCGTGCTTGGAGTAATAAGCCTCGAGATCGGTGCCGCCACCTCCAAAACTGATACGCATAGGTGCTCGCGCAATCAGTGGCACCAGCTACCCCCGTCTCCGCGCATCAACGCTACGGCCATGATGTCTCATTCAACGGCGTCACGATCACCTCTTGCACGGCACACTCTTCTGGTTGCTCCAACACGAACAGAATTGACCGCGCGACGTTAATGGGATCCTGCAATTTTGAGATGTCTGGCGGTGGATCAAGCTTATCGAAGAAATGCGTCCGCATACCCCCGGGCACCAGAGTCGTCGTTTTGATTCCGTAGGGGCGCCCCTCAACCCCCAGAGCCCTGGTAAATCCCACTAACCCCCACTTCGAAGCATGGTAGGCAGCAGCGTTTGCCCACGCTCGTTTAGATGCGGTCGACGCGACGTTCACGATATGCCCACCGCCCTGCTTCTGCATGATAGGAAAGACTGCCTTGGCAAAAAGAAAAGCGCTGCGCAGGTTTACCTGGATCACCCTGTCCCATTGATCTATTGTCATCTCTGTAATAGGTAGAACGTAATCGGTTCCCGCATTGTTGATCACGAAATCGATCCGGCCAAAAGCCTGCAACGTTTCATCGACGGTGCTCAAGACCTGCTCTGCGTCGCTCACATCGACACCGACCGCTATGCCGACGCCGCCCTTGTTGCGTATGTTGCCCACAACCCACTCTGCCTGGTCTCTGTTCAAATCCGCAACCACAACGGATACGCCAGCTTCGGCGAGCAAGGAAGCCGTAGCTTCTCCCAAGCCGCTGCCTCCACCAGTGACAATAGCTATCTTTCCTTTCAAAGCATCACCTGCCAATTGATCCTCCGAATTGATCTTTCTCAACTATCTGTTTGAATAGAGATGTTGCGTTTACATCCCTATCAGAAACCAGTGTTGGCAGTTCAAGGTGATAGGTTCCGCTGGGCAAAACCCCACACCCCCCATACTTTCTGAGAAGCAGAAATTGAACCAGCACTTCTTCTCCTGCGTGATTGGGGGGAAGCTGATTCCAAAAGGAAAAGCCACCTACATCGAGCAGCTTCGCCCGATCGTACAGAACGTTGGCTCCGCCGACCCAGGCTACCTTATAACGAACTGGTTTATCGCCCTTAACCAGTTTTTCGGCCAGGTGGAGGGTATTGGCAGCGTTGTTCACTTTGTGCCGGTCCCAGGGCAGGTTATCCCAATCGAATGGCTCCGGCTGCACCCGCCCCTCCCAAAGCTCGATATTCTGCTGGTGTGGTCGGACATCGTTCAGAAAGCTGAGCCCGGCGGCAGCGCATCCGACAAACCCGCAGTTCTCTTCCTGGATAACCCCCAACATCCGCTCCAACACCTCGGGCTCCAGCAGTACGTCGTCATCCAGGAAGTGCACGTAATCCGCCTGACTCTGGCTCAGCAGAAAGTGCCTGTGCTCTGCCATGCCTCGCCTCGGCAGGTGCCTGAAAAGCCGCACCTGCCTGCCACGGTATCTAAAAGCCCTTACCAAAGTTTGTATCTCTGCCGAATCCAGCATTTCCTCGTCATCGCCCTGGTCAGAGACGACGAGGTCGAACTCTCTATACGTTTGCCCGAAGAGGCTGGCCAACACCACAGCGAGGCCTGTTTTTCTCCCTCCACTGGGTATCAAGACATCTACAGTCGGACTCAATCTGATAATCAATCCCCTTCTAACGATCGTCGCTTTGCAGCCCCAGCAGAACTGTTTACGATCCCTCGGCCGTTCGGCCGTGTCTGCGCGGCAACAGCGTCGTCGGCGTACGGCCTTTCCGCCCTGCTCCTGAGCAGAGACTCGTACAGATCGACGGTCCTCTCGCCAACCTTCTTCCAGGTGAAAAGCCGCTCTACGCGAGCCCTAGCCGCCCTCCCCATTCTTCTGCCAAGAGCAGTATCCAAAAGCAGTAGGTGCATCCGCTCCGCGAGTGCAACGGGGTTTCGCGCAGGAACCAGAAAGCCGGTCTCTCCGTCCGAGACCGTGAATTTGATGCCGCCTACGTCGGACCCGATTACCGGAGTCCCGCAAGCCATCGCCTCCAGCGGGGTTAACCCGAACGGTTCGTACCATGGAGTAGAAATGCTCACGTCGGCAGCGGAGTAATAGCTTTTCAGAGCCTTTTGTGGGCGCTTGCCTGGAAACTCTACCAAGTGCCGTATGCCCAATTCCGTAGCTTTATCTGCCAACCTTCGGATCTCCGGTGTCTGCATCGGATCCCCGTCATTGGTCTCTCCCCCTACGATCACCAGCCGAACAGGCTCCGACGTTCGCGAAGCTACCATCGCAAATGCATCCAACACGTTATCGATACCTTTGCGTGGCAGCATCCGTCCAACGTACAAGGCTATCCGTTCATCAGGGCTGAGCCCTAGCTCTGCCCTTGCACGCTCCCGGGGAACCGGTTTAAAGGTTTCGATATCTACGGCGGATGGAATCACCTCGATTTTCGATGGGTCCGCATCGTATAACGCCACCAGCTCCTGCATCTCGTTGGGACACTGGGCTATGATGCGGTCCACCTGGTCGATGACCCCATACTCCACCGCCACCCTTTCCTCAGGGCTAGTGTCGGCCTCACCTTGATGAATTCTCTTGATCTTCCCCAGAGCGTGGAATATTTCGACAATGGGAACAGCCAGAATCGGCCTGATCTGGCAAGCAACCCACCCCGACATCCAGAAGTTGGCATGTATCAGGTCGTAACTCCGCCTTTTACGCTGCATGTAATCCAGTAGGGAGTCTCGGAAAGCGGGCATGTGCTGCCACATCGGATCTTTTTTAATAAAGTGAGCCGGGCCGGCCTGAAGATTGACAACCCGAACACCAGGCGCCCACTGGATTTCCTCCGGCAACTGCTTATCGTCGCAGCGTGTGTAGACATCGACCTCGTAACCGAGAGATGCGACGTTCCTGCTCACCTGATCGACGTATACATTTTGCCCGCCGGCATCTTCGCTGCCGAGCAAGGCTACCGGGCTGGCGTGTTCGCTGAGCATCGCCACGCGCCCCTTTTTCCTTATCATTACCTGTAACCTCTTAATTTAGGTCCTGGGTCCTGAGTCTAGGTATTAGGCACAAAAACCTAGACCGCAGAAGCTAAAACACAGCCAAGATGGCTGCGCTCCCGGCATGAGCCGCTTACGGCAACCCATCAGAACCGCTGTAGCGGAGCAGTAGATCCCAGAATCCAGAACAGGACTCAGCACTACGTCTTCATCACCAGGGCAAAGGCCCTCTCCCAATCCCTGGCAAAACGCTCGATGGAAAACCGATCCCTGGCGATCTCGCGCGACCTCCTTCCCATCCGCTCCGCTTCCTGCCGATCAGAAAGCAATCGCTGCATTCCCTCGGTTAAATATTCGAGGTCGTTGGACACATAACCGTTGACACCGTTCTCAACCGCCGTTGGAACCTCGGTAGTAGCCAGGGCTACGATAGGCATCCCGATCGCCATCGCCTCCACCAGCGCCAGCGGCAAGCTGGTATAGCGTATCGGGTTGAAAAAGAATCGATACCTGGCCTCTAATCTGTGGAGGTCGAAGTGAGGGATATCTCCTGCCCCCCCTAACTCCTCCGATCCCATGCCGAACAGATCCATCGGGATACGCTGTTGCATCTGCTCCCATACGTCGTAGCCGGAGATCCTATTACGCCTCTTCAACCCATTGACAACCACGACACCTCTCTCGATCTCACCGGTGTATTGGATCGCAGGATCCACCAGCACACCATGCTCGATCACGATGTTCGGGCAGCGGCCAGATTCCCACATCATCCTGTTGAAGTGAGTTACGTGAACCAACAAAACGTTGTTCTCGTTGGCCATAGGGTGCAGAGTATCTGTCGGGTGCCCCTTCGGGGTGTTGTGCTCGAGGTAAATCCTGGGTAATCGCCGCTGTTCATCCGACAGAATCTCGAACTGGTCTTCGTAATAGTTCTTCGTGGTCTGATGTATCACCAGGTCTAGCGAGAGGTGGCGTACTTCGTCTGCCGGGACCTCCCAAACGTTGGAAGGCCACCGGAAGGTACTACCTTTGCCGCCGTAACCCTCGGGTTTCCCCGGCTTTACTGGTAGATAAAAATTTGCAGCAGCCCTCACGATGTAGTTCAAATAGCTGCCGTGGATATGCCAAATTAGGACGTTAGGCAGGCGCATTCCTTCACCAACCTGAAAGATTCCTCCACCACCCTATCCACCGAGATAGATGTGATGGGCTTGTCTTGCCCAGACCATAGGGCTTTATGTATCGATCTATCGAGAGGAGCCCAGATCGCTGGTTTGGTGGGGCCAAAAAGGACCACGCTGGGAATCCCAAGCGCTGCAGCAAGGTGAGATGGCCCCGAATCGTTCGTTATCAGCAGTGTAGCCCTCGACAACAGGGCAGCGAGTCCACCAAGAGATGTGCGGCCCGACAAGAGATGTGCACGATTTCGCATCCTTTCAGCAACGGCTCGCCCAAGCGGTATCTCATCATGCGATCCAGTAATCGCTATCTGAGCGCCGAGTTGTTCGGCTAACCGGTCACCAGCTTCAGAGAAAGCCTCTGGCGGCCAGCGCTTTGCCGACTCCTTAGCCCCTGAATGCAGCATCACAATCGGTTTCTCCAGATCGATTCCGAAGCTATACGCAACGGTTTCCATCTCAACCTCATCCTCTGCAACCAGCGGAAACTCCAGTTGAGGGCTTCCCTGGGCGCCTAGAAAACCGACCAATCTCAGCCAGCGAAAGATCTCATGTACGTTGCTCATAAACGCCAGCTCCAGATCCAGTTGCCGCGGCTGCCGGCTGCCAAGAATCCGGTATCCCAGACTGAACCGAGCCCCTAGCCTCGCAGTGAAGCTGTTGCTGATGCGTCCATCACCATGCATCTGGATCGCCAGATCATATCGATAGCTACGAGCCTCTATAAAAAACTGGCTCGTCGCCACAGGGTCTGAAAGCGTTCCCTCTAAACCTCTGTAACCGGGGAACTCTAGAAACCGATCGATATAGTGATAACGACGAACGACCTCCTTCGCCCAAGGCAAGCCGATATAGGTGAGCTCAGCTTGAGGAAAACGTTCTTTCAGCGCTCTCAAAGCCGGCACGGAACAGAGGAAATCCCCAAGGTGGAGGGCGCGCACAACCACGATCCGCTGAACGTCGTTCAACGGCAGGTGCGGTGCCGTATTCATGAGGGCCAAACGATCCATCATGGCTTCACCTCGTTATCCAAAAGATGCTT
>JBMNNU010000015.1:0-23047 GCA_050942695.1 Chloroflexota bacterium | reverse complement strand
CCTTGTCAGCGCCCGCGCTCCCGACAGGCGTCTCTCGGCGCGTATCGGTACCAACCTGGCCGAGAGCTAGTAGTTCGCGGGCAGCAGCCGCTACATCTGAGGGAGCTACTCCTCTAAGGCAAGCATGGTCTGTAGGACATACCCTGCTGTAACAGAGCGCGCAGGACACCGGCCGGTTCAGCAGGCGGTACGGGACGTTCCAAGGCCGCCATTGTTCCGGCGGATTGGTCAGGGCAAAGAGGTCCACTACAGCAGTTTTTACAGCCGCAGCCACGTGAGCCGGCCCGGTGTTATTTGTGACAACCACATTGGCGATCGACAGCAGCGCTGCCAAATCCACGAAAGACGCCTTCCCAGCCATCGATAAGGCTGGGTGCTTCATCCGCTCCATCACTCTCTCGACCAGGCCTACCTCTCTACTATCACCTGTCAGCACGACCTGGCTCCCGGTGGTTTCTATCAGCAGATCGGCGGCATCAGCGAACATCTCCCATGGGTAGGTTCTCGCTGGCATGCTGCATCCAGGGTGCACGGCGACGATCGGCCTATCCATGGTGATGCCCTCTGAGATCAATCGACTCCGCATAGCTTGTTTATCGCTTTCAGGGACCCTCAGGACCAGGTCGGTATTCGTCGTTTGGAATCCTTCGACAGCAACGAGCTGAAGAGCTCTGAGCACCTCATGAAGCTGGTGATCCTCAACATGCTTGTGTCTAGTGGTCAAAAGGGAGCCGGAGCCATCTATGGATATCGCGAGCCGCAAGGGGATATCAGCCAGATAACAAAGGTAAGCAGCAGGCAGAGAACTCTGTCGAAAGCTGGTGAAGATGATGGCGCCATCGAATTGATAATCTCGGATATGCTCGATCACCTGCAGTTCCCGCCGACTGTCGAGTGGCAGATGATCCCAGACGTCCATCCAGGGAGCCTCGTAGCTGATAACCCCATCCAAATCCGGGATCAACGGGGCTGCCTGCGCCCCGACCGGGCTCGCTAGCAGCGTTAAACGAGCCTCCGGATTCGTCTCTTTGATCGCATGAAATGCTGGCGTGCAGAGCAGCACATCCCCCAGATTATCCAGCCGCACCAGCAAGATGTTTCGGGCATCTCTCCAACGGTTATCCATCGGTGCTCTTTCCTCCGATGCCTTCGGCTAAACACCGCTCTTGTGGTTCTGCAACGCCATTTTTCGTTCTGGGCAGTCCGCTCGTTACTCTGTCATTCCCGCTTGTTCTGCTATCAATTCCTTCTGAATCGTTGTTCCCGCTTGTGCGGAAATAAGGGTGTGGAGGGGCAGTATGATCGGCTTCATCCGTAGGTGCCTGTTGCCGAAGCAAAAAACGCGCTGCATCCAGGAAGCCCATTGCTATGTACTCCGGCTCCCTTTCAGGGCGTTCCGGTTTGCCCTCTGTGCCCAGGTCCAGGAGAACAGCCCTGCAACCGGCACGCTTCCCCGCTTCGACGTCATCCAGGATGTCTCCGATAAGCCAGGATTGGGTTGGGTCGATGGCCAGATCAAAGCAGGCTTTCAATACCATCCCCGGCCGCGGTTTCCGGCAATCACACTCTCTCGAATACTGAGGAATAACGCCATCAGGGTGGTGAGGACAGTAGTAGAAAGCAGAGATCTCTACTCCTCGCTGGCAGAGAAGGTCGTTTAATCGGCGGTGGAAGACCTCCAGTTGAGCTTCAGTAAAGTAACCCCTGGCTACGCCGGATTGATTCGTTACCACAACCAGGAGATAGTTTTGTTCCTTGAGCGCCTTCAGCCCCTCTACAACCCCATCCATCAACTGGATACTGTTTGGATCACAGCCATAGTGATGATTGCGGATCAAGGTTCCATCGCGATCGAGAAAAACAGCCTTTCTCATTCGGTTTGTTCCCTACCATCTTGCCCGTTTAGTTCCGGCAGATAGCCACGACGCATCATCTCTTCCAGCGCCCTCGCGCGGATGCGCCACTGTTGCCCGATCTTGAAAGCCGGCAGCTTCCCTGCTCGACACCACGCGTAAACGGTTGCGGGCGTGGTCTTGAGCATCGCCGCGACCTCCTGAACTGTTAGAACCTCTTCAGGCATTGGCACCGGCCTTTCTCTTTAACACCCCAGACGTCGATTCGGCGCGGAGAGGGATCAGTCGGCCATCACAGGATTGCCAAAACATCCACGCACCGTCGGGGACTACTGAAGGCATCACGAACCGTTGTTTGAGCCGAGGACACCGGAAAGCTCTGTTCTTTCCGGTTTGCCATTTCCTCCCAACGTCTCAACCTGCGAACGCTTTTTCCCAACTACCTGCCTTGCCATTTTGCCTTTCAGGAGTTGGGATGATTGCTTCTCTACCAGGGGAAGTATCACTACCTGGCCCCCGGCCGCTTTTACATACTCAGCCTCCGGTAGATCATCCTCTCGATAATCGCCTCCTTTCGCGTGGACGTTTGGGCGGATCTCCCTTATCAGCGCGCAGGGAGTTTCTTCGTCGAAGAGAACCGCGTGATCCACAGTATCTAAAGAGGCGACTGCCGATAACCTCTCATCCTCTGAATGGAAAGGCGCGTGGGAGTTGCGCTTGCGAAGGCTTTCGTCGGAGTTCACTCCCACTATCAACACGTCCCCAAGCCGCCGTGCTTCCCTCAAAAAGGCAATGTGCCCGCTGTTGAGTCCGTCGAACGCCCCATTTGTAAACACCAGTCGGCGGCCCTGCGCACGGTACTCTTCCAGACGATCCAATAAGCTTCCCTGAGGAAGCACGCCGCCGCTCAAGCTAAGCCGTCGCACCAACTCTTGCTGGTCCACAGCAGCGGTCATCCGTTTACCCACGGCGATGCCCGATGCCTCCACCGCGATGCGTGCGGCTGTTTGGATCTCGGCGCCTGCGGCAACTGCAAGCGCAAGCGCTGCAGTAAAGGTGTCGCCAGCGCCGACTGCATCAGGGCTTCTCACCTTTCTAGCTCGAACCTGCACGCTCGGTCCATCCCGCTCGAACAGCAACGCCCCATCAGCCCCCGCTGTTATGATCACCCAACGGGTGCCAATCTGTTCCAGTAGATGCCGACCCAGCGATTCCAACTCCGGCAGGGAAGGCGTCCCTCTTGGCAGCTCGCCGGGTAGAAGGCATGCTTTTTGGGCTTCGAGGTGGTTTGGCGTTATGATGCTTACATTGCGGAACCTGTGGCGGGAGAGGTCCTTGGAATCCACAACAACGAGCCGCTTTTGGTCGCGGTTGACCGCGCTCAACTCAGCTACGAATGCGGGGGTCACTACCCCTTTCATATAGTCCGAAACGATGACCACATCGCTCTGTCTAAACAGTTCCCTGAAGGTGGCGATGAAGCGGCGCGCTGTATCACCTGAGAGATCTGCGTCCGACTCGATGTCGTATCGCGCCATGAAGTGGCCGTCGGCCAGAATCCTGAGCTTCGTCGTCGTTGGCCGCGACGGGTCGACAATCATCTGTGACACATCAACCCCGTAATCCGCGAGCCGTGCCCGAAGCAACTCGCCTTCGTGATCGGCCCCAACGACAGCCAGCAACGACGTTTTCGCGCCCAACGCCCTGGCATTAGCAGCGGTATTGGCTGCCCCGCCGGGCAGATGCTCACGACCTCTGGATTGCACCACAGGGACCGGCCCCTCTGGTGACAGGCGAGAAGCCGAGCCTATGTAGTAGCTATCCAGCATCGCATCGCCAACCACCAGCACCCGCAATTGGGAGAAACGTCGTACAGCCTCCACCTCAGTTAGCACTGCCGTTCTCCCTGATCAATCAATATCTCGGCAGCCGCTGGATCGGTTGAGGATTGCCGTAGATATGCCATACCGCTTGCCCTGTAACCCCATCGATGCTGGGTTGCAGGGGGGGTGCAGCCATTCTCCGGTGCAGGCTCCCAGCATCGTATTGGAATGCCATCGTGACGCTCTCATCGCTGCAAATCGGTTGATGAGCAGCGCGCCACTGTTAAGGCAAGAGATGTGCCATAAGGCGTGCTAATCCTATTGGGCTTTAGGGTATTGTTGCTGATCCTTGCTAATTTAGGCTATTTATTGTAAGGCTTGGTCAAACTAATATAAACATGGGTAAGTCGTGGGATTTCAATAGCGGGGCGATTGCGAAACAGGCAGCTTTCTAACTAAGCTTCTTGCCTAATGTTCCACCACAACGGTTCTGATGGGTTGCCTACAGCAACCCATGCCGGGAGCGCGGGCCTTAGGTCCGCCCGTCCTCTCGCCGATGAGCCGCCCTAAAATGTAGCCGCAACCTAATGATCGTTGCCGATTAAACCGTAGGTATCCGTCGCGGCCCTGAAGGACTGGCCTTAACCTCCGGTCCGTAGTTAGCCTGGCCCTTCAGGGCCACGAATCAATAAGAACAATTCGCAACGATCATCAGGTTGCGCGTAGCCTCGCGGAGGGCTGGCATCATGCTCGACAAAGAGGTACGCGCAGGCTTAAGCCTTCGGCCACATCTTAGAGGCGGGCAGACTACAGTTTAGAGGCGGGCAAGATGCCCACGCTCCCGGGAATATTGCCCAACGTGGACGTGCGGGCCAGCGGCCCGCGCTCCCGGCAGACGGCTTCGCCGCCTATCGAAACCATTTGGTCGTGTACTAGAGCAAAGGGGGTTGCGGGTTAGATTCCCCTTCGTCCTGTTTAGGTAGCGAAGGGAGCGCATCGAGAGTATCGATGCCCAGCAACTGGAGGAATTCCGGAGTGGTAGCGTAAAGGGTGGGACGCCCGACGGTTTCCCGGCGCCCGACGTCTGTGATTAATCCTCGGTTTAATAGGGTTGTGACGGCGCTATCGGAGTTGACCCCTCTCACTGCCTCGATATCCCCCCTGGTTACAGGTTGGCGATAGGCGACAATAGCCAGCGTTTCCAGGGCTGCCCTAGAGAGCTTGGCCGGGCGATCCAAACCAAGCAGCGTCTCAACATATTTTGCTGACCCAGGATCGCTGACTAGTTGTAGTTCGCCGTTGCTATTCTGGACCCGGAGGCCTATTGGTGGGTGCTGGTGCAGGTACTGCACCACCTCTTCGAGGTTCGATAGGGTAACGCTCAGGGATCTGGCCGCCTCTTCAAGCTTCAATGGCCCGCCCCAAGTGAACAACACCGCCACCAGATGTCCGGCTAATTCTGCTACAGAAGATACCACGCTTTTGCTCTTACACTCGAAACGGATCACCGGCCGAAGCCTTCGGCTCTGGTAAAGGGGAACGATGATCGGGAGCACCATGCTTTACGGTGACTCGAAGCGACTTGATAGGCACGCCCATCTTGCTTTCCGTCTCGTTGCGCACCAGTTGTATCACCTCTTCGCTCTTTTGAGGGATGTCGATGTCGGGGTCGGTTACCAGCTTTAGCGTGATGCTCACCATCTTGCCATGGCTTTGGATGGATGGAGTAGATTCGCGTACCCCTGCAACGGTCTCGGTCACCTTTTTTATCCTAATAGCCACCGACTCGTTAGTCAGTTCCGCTGTTCCGCCTGCTATTTCCGACAGCACTACCGATTGGCGAGCAGGCGGTTTTAGCTCCGCAATCAGCAACAGGAAAGCGCCTGCTGCTATCAATAGCCCGACGATCGCCCCCAAAAGCTGAGTGGTGGGATCCATACTTTCCTCTGCAATGTTCAGCGCGTTGCGGATACCCTCCATCACAGGTCCCGGAAGTAGGGCGATCACTACCGTGACGCAGATGAAGGCTAAAAGAATAAGGGACATAGCGATCCTATTGAATACATTCATCGTATTGACCTCGTAATGGGGCTGTTAGCAGTCGGCTTTCATTTTCCATTATTGCTAATTGCAGATCGATTATAGCATGGCGGTCGCGGTTATCAATCGCGTTGAAGCAACCAGGTGAGCCCGCTCAACAACAACGTTACGCACACCAGGCTCAGGCTTGCCAGCGAAATGATCGAGCCGATCTGAAATGACTTTGGCTCGTATCTGAACACCACGTTATGGCTGCCTTCATCCACCAGGACCCCTCGGAACAGATAGTTGGCCCTTTCGATGGGAACCTCGACGCCATCCACCGTAGCTTTCCATCCTGGGTAGTAGACGTCCGAGAGAATCAGATAGCTTTCCTGGCCGGCCGTTACGTCGACTACGATCTCTTCTGGACTGTAGGATCTAATGCGCGCTTCGCAGGGCTCGTATCTTACCTCGGAAGGGCGATAGAGAGTCCTGGCCGTAGGAGAGGGAGAAAGCACTGCTAGTTGATCCATCGGCATCTCCGGCTCCCGCATCATCTCCAGAGCTCGTTCGTCATCCCTAATAACGGTTCGAGGAACCACGTATGCTCTGGGCAGCAGATCTCTATTAGTGTACAGCTTCATATCGAAGAACATCTCTCGATCGAATCGGTCCGAAAGAACCAGTGGGAAGAAGTCCCTCGCTACGTCATCGATCAATGTAATCGCACGGATGCGCACCTTAGCGTCGGGAAGCAGGTTTCGCACGGTGATCTCTTTCGCCTGGATCCGGCTAGGGAGGAAAATCTTAGCGAAGTATTCGGTGGACATCTCCTCGGGTGTCCAGCTTTCTACCAGCTTGGGTCGGCTGTGGGAGGGAGGCGCCGATGTGCTGTCATTTTCCGGTGTTTCGGCAGTCTCCATGCCCATACGAATGGGGATGGAATAGGTAGCCCCCTTGTCATCGGTTACCTGGAGAACGGCGGCGACCACTCCGTCATCTCTCTCCCTTGCGCCCTCGGTGCTTGAAATCAAGCCTATGGAGGTAGTTGCTTTATCGGGCATCCGTTTGAGGCTCACCGATTCTTCACTATTGAGAACGATGCTGATAGCCCTATCGTAGTAAACGTTATCGATCTGCGCATCCTGGATTCTTCCCGATAGTAAGTACCTCACATTCATGAGGTCCAGGAAATGAGCGGGAGGGGCGTAGGAAAGGTGTGGCCTCAACTGGTTATCGGCGGGTATGCCCGATTGCGGCATCATCAACGATTTAAAATCAGCGTACCTTTTCAGCGGCAAGACACCGCCGTCATAGCCATCCACCGCCTCTATCCCATACTCCAGCGGTATATTTGAAGCCAACACTTCGTTCAGCTTGATGTTGACCATGAATTGAACGAGCGCATCCGGATGCAGCCACCAGTAATCCCTTCTGTAATCGGGCGTCTCCTTGACCTCGTAGCGGTCGGTAGCGAATGTGAGGAGTCGACCGGGGGATCCCTGTTTTTCCATGTTCTGGAGCAGGAAACTGGTACTTGTGCGTTCCGGCATATAGGCTTCGTATGGGATTGGGTGCCTGATCGAGTTTTGCTCACCGGCAATCCACAACTCCCCAGTGGTTATGAGCAGAATGACGCTGAGCGATACCCACCCTACCCTTCGTCCTAGAGATGCTAGGGCGACCATCGCCAGCGTGAGGGCAGCGAGAACCGCCCACGCTTCGACATCGTCGTAGGTCGGTTGTGGGGTAGCCCACTGGTATGCGAAATAGAATACGAATACCCCCAGTCCGATCACCAGGTTCCCTGCCAGGAATCCAAGCAGCCGGGGTGCCTTTTCCCTCCAGCTTCGCTGAACTCGCTCTCGCCTCCAGCCGAGGTCGTGTGCCAATTGTGCTCCTAGGGCCGCCAGACCACTCACCCCGAACGTATAAACCAACAACCAGCGAGCCGGCACCCGAAACAGGTCCAGTCCGGGCACTAGATCGAAGATGAAGGGGTAGATGGGATTGAACCTACCAAGCGCCATAAACAGACCGAACGCCACAAGCCCTACCATGAAGGCCGTTATCGGCCTGGCCATCCATGCGACGGTCGCTAGGATAGCCAGCACGAGAGGGGCAATGCCCACGTACCCGGCGAATTCGCTGAATATTTCAGATGGGTAGGTTGACAGCAGCGTGTAGAGCAGGGTTGTTGGGGGAAGGGAAAAAGAAGTAGCCTCGTGGAAAGCCATCCCGCCTCCTCTTATGGAGTAACGCGATAGCTCTAAGGTGGGTAGCAGTTGCACTGCGGTGAGGCCGATCTCCACAAGGCCTGCGATTGTCAAGTAGAAGATGGGTTTGATCCGCCTGGTGAGCTCCTTTACCCTCCCGCCGGGCTCCTTCGGCAGAGCAGGCATGAGCATCCGCCAGAGAGCGAAGAGCCCAAGAGTAACGGTGCTGAAATACCATTCCTGTGTGTGGCCTGCCAGCAACTGTAGCGAGCCGATCAGTCCAACGGCTATCCCGAGGATCAGGCTGCGCTGCCGAACTGCTTCGTCGAATGTGACGAGCAAAAGGGGCAGCCAGGCGGACACATTCAACTGGTTGATATGCCCAACCTGTCCTGAGAAGAAACCGCTGAACATGAAGGTCACTGATCCGATAACGGCTGGCAGCGAGGCAACCCCTAAGGTTCGCCGGGAGAACAGATACATACCCAGCCCAGCCAGAAAGACGTGCGCCACTATAGACGCGGTATAGGCATAGGGCGTAGAAAGGACCAAGAAAAGCGCGTTGAGCGGATAGAGAACGGCGGTCTGCACATTCGCGAAAAAGGGTGATCCCAGGAACAGGTAGGGGTTCCAAAGCGGGAATCGCCCCTGCTTCAGGCTATTGGCGGCGTACTCTCGGAGGGGATAGAAGTATACGAAGGCATCGTAATCCCCGAGGATTAGCCCCTGAAACAGCACTGCATTATAGAATAGGGCCACAAGGGCCGCTAGCAAAGCAGCTATCGCAACCCCTGTTATGAACTTACGCACCTATATCCCTCATGCACAGCATGGAGAAGCTGTAAGGAAATAACAATTCTTAAAACGCCGAAGGATTGTAGCCCAGCATCCATTGCGCTATCAAGGGAAGAGGCATGGTGCACACAGCCAGCCAGATCTGTAGCGTCGGGGCTCGTCCCCGACGAGGTACCACGTCAGGCAAAGGCCTGACGCTACATTGTGACTCGTGCCGTGAACCATCCCAGGGAAGAACTTGCCTGGCATGTTGTTTGCCCTCCCTACACGATCACCCGATCCAGTATAGACCTGATTGAGGAAGGCAGGAAAGGGTGACGAGACGAGGAAGTCTAGAGAATGGAACGAAGATGAGTGGAATACGGAGGGCAACCGGCATGATTTTTAAACAACACGGAACCCCTCTGGACGCGATCTTACTCAAGGTCATCTTTCCGTTTCTGTTCCGCTCGGGGTTGATAAAACAACTCCCTAGACGGCAGTTGTGGCATCGGCCGATTCGGCCGGAACCCGCAGCGTCGCAAAGCATCAACCTTGAGTCCAGAAAACCGGGCCAGAAGGCGATCCGGCCACACGCTGTGGCGACTCTCGGCCAGAAGAGAGCCGCCTGATCCATAGGGTCGCTCGGAGACACCATCCGGGCGACCCTTAGTTGTTGATGAATGCAGTTTGCGTGGTTCGGATGTCGCGTGATATACTCTCGTATTGCTATCAAGAGTCGTTTATCAGGAGAAAGCTTTCTGATGCCAAAGATTAAGACCCACAAGGGCACCGCTCGCCGTTTCCACGTCACGGGCTCCGGTAAGTTGATGCGCACCAAGCATGGCAAGAGCCACTTGAGGCGGAATCGCTCCGCTCGAGCTCGACGCCAATATGACGAAATGCTGGCGGTAGCGCGACCTGACCGTGAGAGAATCAAAAAGCTCATACCGTACGGCGCCTAGGCGTCCCACGGAAGGTCGCAGAGCACTGAGGTAGTCATCAGTTAAAATTGCCGTTTTCAGGTCCAGCATCGTTCTCCAGAATAGACCGCACTCGCGGTCTCCAGATAGGAGAGACTGGGCCGGTTGTTTGCTCAGGAGGAACCATTGGCTAGAGTAAAACGTGGAGTCGTGGCCCATCGACGCCATAAAAAGATCCTCGCCCTGGCCAAGGGGCATGCAGGGGTTAGAAGCACACGTTTCCGAAAGGCCAACGAGTCTGTTTTGAAGTCGTTGTCCTACGCCTACAGAGATCGTCGGGCTCGCAAGGGCGAGTTCCACAGACTCTGGATCACTCGAATCAACGCTGCGGTCAGATCCCTGGGAATGTCCTACAGCCAATTCATAGCGGCGCTCAGGGCTAACAATGTGGCCGTCGACCGCAAGATCCTTGCGGATATGGCCGTGAATGATGCAGCGGGGTTTGCCCAGTTGGTCAAGTCGGTACAGGAGAGCCCCGCGTAGCAGACTGTTGTCCAAAAGTAACCCAGGCCTGGGAATGATAAGGACTGAGAACTTAGGTCGAGGACTGAGTGGGCGTCTCTCAGTACCCGACCCTAAGTTCTCAGTCCTTTGTTAATGCAGTTGGAGATCTAACGAGTGCGGACCGTGGAAAGCCCGGCCAATCCCCTGATCCGGCGGATGAAGGAGCTGCACACCGCCGCAGGCCGTCGCGAACATGGGGCGTTTCTCATCGAAGGCACCCGGTTAGTGGCCGAAGCCGTTGCTGCTTCCTGGCCTCTAAAGACGGTTTTGTATGACTCTCGTAAAGCCGAAGAGGATGAGCGGCTGGGCTCCCTGGTCCGGCAGATACCGGGCGCGTTGCCCGCGTCCACCAAGGCTATCAAGCAGGCCAGTGATACGGTAACACCGCAGGGGATCGTTGCCGAAGCCGGATTGCCGGCACCAGCAGAGCAGGTGGACCCGGCGGAGCCCCTGGTGCTGATCCTGGATGGTCTGGCCGACCCTGGGAACGCCGGCACACTGCTCCGTTCCGCCCTGGCATCCGGCATCCGGACCGTCTTAACCCACAAAAACACGGTCGATCTGTTCTCGCCCAAGGTGGTTAGAGGTGGAATGGGAGCCCATTTCCGGCTGAAGCTCGGCACGGATCTCTCTTGGCAGGAGATAGTCTCCCTTTTAGGAGATGGGAGGGCAACGGTTGTCGCCGAGGCCGGGGGCGATTTTTTGTACTATGATTATAATTGGCGTCGTCCATCAGCCCTGATAATCGGGGGAGAGGCTTATGGCCCCAGCAACGAGGCACGGCAAGGGGCTTCGGCCCGCATCTCTATCCCCTTAGATGGCGGGGTGGAATCGCTCAACGCCGCGGTCGCCGGCAGCGTGATCCTGTTCGAGGCGAAGAGGCAAAGAGACAAACAAGGAGGCTAATGTGCTGGACCGTCTTCAGCAGTTGAAAGAGAGGGCGTTAAACGACCTGGCCCGGGTTCAAAACACCGCCGAACTGGAGAGCTGGCGCGTCGCCTTTTTTGGGAAAAAGGGGCCGTTGACCGAAATCCTCAGGGAGTTGGGGCGATTGCCGGCCGAGGAGCGCCCTGCTATCGGCCAGGCGGCAAACCGCGTCAAGGTCGACCTGGAGAACGCGATGGCAGCTCGGAGAGAAGAGCTGAGAGTCGCCGAACTGCAGCGGGCGCTGGAAGCCGAGCGCATCGACGTGACCCTCCCAGGGCGCCCCGATTCTTTGGGGCTCGTGCACCCCACCACTCAAATCGTCAACCGGATACTCTCCATCTTCGTCTCTATGGGATATCAGGTGGTTGAGGGGCCGGAGGTGGAGCTCGATTACTACAACTTCGAGGCGCTCAACATCCCACCAGACCATCCCGCAAGGGATATGTGGGATACCTTTTACGTCCGCCAGGGCGAGGAAGGTCCAGACGTCCTATTGAGGACTCACACATCCCCTATGCAGGCGAGGGTGATGGAGAAAACAGTGCCACCAGTACGGGTGGTTGTGCCGGGCAAATGCTATCGCTACGAAGCCCAGGACGCCTCCCACGAGTCGATGTTCTACCAGATAGAGGGTCTCGCGGTGGACGAAGGGATTACCATGGCCGATCTAAAGGGGACGCTCACCACCTTCGCTCACCAATTGTACGGGCCCGATGTAAAGGTGCGCTTCCGATGCGACTACTTCCCCTTCGTGGAGCCCGGCGCCGAAATGTCGGTGAGCTGTGTGATCTGCAAGGGCGCAGGCTGCAGGGTGTGCAAAGGGACAGGTTGGCTGGAGCTGCTGGGCGCAGGTATGGTCCACCCGAAAGTGCTGGAGGGGGTTGGGTACGATCCCGACCGCTTCACAGGCTTCGCGTTTGGAATGGGGCCGGAACGGGTCGCCATGGTGCAGTACGGGATCGACGACATCCGGCTCTTCTACAACAACGACCTGCGCTTCCTGAGACAATTCGCCTAATCGAGGGGGTACTAAATGAAAGTCCTGCTTTCCTGGCTAAAAGAATTCGTAGAAATATCAACGCCTCCTGCTGAGCTTGCCAACCTGCTCACTATGTCGGGAACCGAGGTGGGATCGATCGAAGAGGTTGGTGCTAACTGGTCGAACATCTGGATCGGGCAGGTAAAAGAGATCAAACAGCACCCCGCTGCCGATAAGCTGTTCGTGGTTGAAGTGGACCTGGGCAACCGCTCGGTAACGCTCGTCACCGCCGCGACAAACCTGAAGGTCGGCTACAAGGTGCCGGTAGTGCTCTCGGGCGGCAGCCTGCGACCCGGCACCGTGATCGAGTCTGTCGACTTTCGCGGCGTACGATCGGATGGGATGCTCTGTTCGGGTATAGAGCTGGGGATTTCTCCCGATAGCGTAGGCATCTACGTCATGGAAGAGGAAGCCCCGGTGGGTGTAGAGCTGAAGGATTACCTCAGCGACTACGTCTTCGAACTAGAGCTAACCCCCAATCGGCCGGACGAGCTTTCCATCGTCGGCATTGCCAGGGAGATCGCGGCGCTAACCGGCGAGCGACTTAGGGTGCCCGCAACCCTTATCCCCTCGAGCGGGTTCAAATCTGCTGACTTCATCACGGTGGAGATCAAAGACCCAGACCTCTGCCCACGCTACTCGGCCATAGTGATTAAAGGGGTCGAGGTGAAGCCTTCGCCCCTTTGGATGCAGCGCCGCCTCTACCTGTGCGGAATGCGGCCGATCAGCAACATCGTTGACATCACGAACTATGTCATGTGGGAGCGCGGCCAGCCTCTCCACGCCTTCGATGGAAGTAAGCTTCACGGGGGGATCATCGTACGGCGCGCGCAGCCCGGCGAGGTATTCACCACGCTGGACGGTGAGGTGCGGCAGCTTAACGAGAATATGCTGGTGATCGCCGACCATCAGGAGGCCGTAGCCGTCGCCGGTGTCATGGGCGGCCTAGACAGCGAGGTGGACGACTCCACTACCACAGTGGTGCTGGAATCCGCCAACTTCAACCGCACCAGCATCCGAAGAACATCCCAGGCCCTTCGATTGTCTACAGAGGCCTCTAAGCGTTTCGAAAAGGGACTCGACCCGGAATGGACCGTGCCCGCCGCGTTAAAGGCCGCTTCGCTGATGGCGGAACTGGGCGGTGGCGCTGTAGGTGAGGGAGTGGTCGACGTGTACCCCAGGCCGGTTGAACCTAGGGTGATTGCGATCTCGGAAGGGGAGATCGAGGGGCTTCTGGGCCAACACTTCAGCCTGGCGGAGATGCAAGAGATCTTGACCCCGCTCGGATTCCAGACGGAAGTAGCGAACGGTCGCCTGGAAGTGGCGGTGCCCTCCTTCCGGCGCGATGTAGAGGGCAGGGCCGACCTGGCAGAGGAGTTGGCCAGGATCAAGGGCTACGACCTGATCCCCACTACGCTGCCGACGGGAGCGATACCGGATGAGATCCCCGACCCTTACCGGCACTGGGAAGGTGTGGCTCGGAACGTTCTCACCGGCTGCGGTTTCCAGGAGGTGATCACCTATTCATTGGTAGATTGCGGGGCCAACGAGCGCATTACGGTGGATCAGGGGCCCGGCGTCGTGATCGTACCTCAGGAGATGATCCCACTTGCTAATCCGATGACGCCGGAGCAGGCCTGCCTGCGCACGAATCTGATAGGCAGCTTGTTGAAAACGACCGCCTCCAACCTTCGCCACGAGAGCAGGATATACATATTCGAGCTGGGGAGAGTGTATCTGCCACCGTTGAATCCCTTGCCCACCGAAAGGCGAACGCTTGGAATTGCGCTTACGGGGCCGCGGGAGCCGCTATCCTGGAACGCCCAGCCTGAAAACGGCGATTTCTTCGATCTGAAGGGGGCGCTGGAGTTACTGCTGAGATCGATGGGGATCAACAATGCAGTTTTCGAACCGGCAAGACACGGTTCCATGCACCCCGGTAGAACTGCACGCATCAGGATCAACGATGAGATCGTTGGGTATATCGGCGAAGTGCACCCTACGATCGTGGACCGCTACGATATGGCGCCCCACAAACTGTACATAGGCGAGATCGATTTCGAGTCTCTGGTGTCTGCGGCCTCCGAGGATCGGGCCTACCAGCCTCTGCCGAAATACCCAGCCGTAAGCCACGACATTGCGGTGATTCTGGACGAGCAGATACCCCAGGCTGAGGTATACGAAGTAATCCGAGAGACCGGCCAGCCGCTGCTGGACGGTGTGGAACTGTTCGACCTGTACCAGGGAGCCGCTATACCTCCAGGTAAGAAAAGCCTGGCCTACTCACTCAGCTATCGGGCGCCGGACCGGACGTTGACCGACGAAGAGGTGATGGAGGTAGAGCAGCGGATCGTTGAAGCCCTAGCCTCTCGCTTTGGAGCTTACCTCCGCGGGAAGTAGGTTGGGATAATATTCCTATTGTAGCCATATTGACGAGCAGGCAAGATCTACTAAGGCCGTAGATCTTGCCTGTTTGATTTTGGGACGGACCCCACCCCCAACCCCTCCCCCACAGGGAGAGGGGAGCAAAAGCGGGTCCAGGGCATTCAACGCGAGCGAGCGCAGCGTCACGGGGGTGTCCCCAAACAAATTCTCCCTCTCCCTTAGGGAGAGGGCCGGGGTGAGGGTTATTCTATGAACGCACTAACCACTATGTGGCTGGATATCGCCCTGGTCGTTCTGCTCGTAACCAGCATAACCTTTGGCTTCCACCAAGGGCTGGTGCGGCAGATGGTGCTGCTGATCTCCCTGTATATCAGCACCGTATTGTCAGCCCAGTACCACCCCCGTTTAGCCGAGTTCATGCTCCAAACATTCCCAACCACTACCCTGGAAGTCGCGGGGTTGGTTTCCTTTCTGGTGTTGGTCATCATATTCACGGTGGCAGTAACCTGGATGCTTTGGACTGCTTACTGCGAAACCCGCCTTCCCTCTGTAGTGATGCTAGATGAGTTGGGTGGCGCCGTGCTGGGAGGCGTAATCGGCGTATTCGTCCTGAGCCTGATGCTCATGCTCATCCGCTACTCACTCCTGGCCCCGTGGCCAGAAGGGAGCCTGTTAAAGGGCATCCTCCACACCGGAATGCTCAACTCCATGCTGCAACCTGCTTTCAGCTCACCGCTCCCGCTGGTGTACGCCGCCCTCCGACCCTGGTTGCCATCGGACCTGCCTTTCATCCTCGGCAGTTAGTGGGGCACGCCTATTGCCTCAGCCTCATGCCCGAAATGGGTAGCGCCCTAAGAGATACCGGGCGGGCACGGCGGCCCGCCCCTACGTCATTTAGAGGGTAGGGACATAATCAGTTGCGGAATCGTGAAGTCGCCGCCTTTTTGGACGAAATAGCCGACCTCCTGGAGCTAAAGGGAGAGAGCCGGTACCGGGTTGGCGCGTACCGGACCGCGGCCAGACGCATCGAGAATCTTCCGGATAACGTTGAGGATATTTGGCGATCGGGGCATCTAGAGGAGGTGCCCGGCGTCGGGGAGTCGATCGCCGCCAAAGTCGGGGAGTTGCTTGCAACCGGCAAATCAGGCTACCTCGAGTCGCTACGCAAGGAGGTATCGCCGGGATTACGGGAGCTTCTGAAGGTCCCGGGCCTTGGCCCAGCGCGCTCCCAGATAATCCATCGGAACCTGGGTATTACGACCATCCCGCAACTGGAGGAAGCCGCTCGCCAGCACCGTCTGCGGCAGTTGCCCGGAATACGGGAGAAAACTGAGGAGAAGATCCTGCGTGAGGTGGAGAGACTGCAGCAGCGGAGTAGGCGGCTGCTGCTCGGTGTGGCCCTACCTGCTGCAGAGGAGGTGGTCCGGCTGATGGAGGCCAATCCCCTGGTCAGGCGCATCCAACCTGCTGGCAGCCTCAGGCGAATGCAGGAGACAATCGGTGACATCGACATACTGGTCTCATCCGAGAAGCCGGCCGAGGTAACGAAGCTTTTCGCCAAGCTGCCGATCGTCAAAGAGGTGCTGGCAGTAGGCCCCACCAAGGCTAGCGTTCTCACGCGGGACAACCTCCAGATAGACCTCCGGGCTGTTAAGCCCGAGGAGTACGGCGCTGCTCTCCAGTATTTCACGGGCGATAAGAGCCACAACATTGCGCTTCGCAACATCGCGATAAGCAAAGGCTACAAGCTGAGCGAGTACGGTCTTTTCGACGAGAGGACCGGCAAGCGGCTGGCGAGCGAGGAAGAGGCCGACATCTACCATTGTTTGGGGCTGGAGTGGATGCCCCCTGAGATCCGGCAGAACCGGGGCGAGCTTGAGGCGGCGGCTAAACATGCATTGCCCAACCTGATCCTACAGGAGGATATCCGGGGGGATCTCCAGGTGCACACCGATTGGTCCGATGGCACGGCGACGATGGAACAGATGGCCGAGGCTTGTATGCGAATGGGCTACCAGTATGTGGCTATCACCGACCATTCTCAGAGCCTGGGGATAGCCCACGGGCTGTCTCCGGAGAGGCTGGAGCGAAAGATCAAGCAGATCGGCGAGTTAAATGACCGTTTGGCGCCTTTCAGGATACTGAACGGCTCCGAGGTAGATATCCGGGGTGACGGCCGGTTGGACTACCCGGATGAGTTGCTGAGCAGGCTGGATTTCGTGATCGCCTCCATCCACTCAGGGTTCGAGCAGGACCGTCGGCGGATCACCGACAGGATACTACGGGCGTTCGAGAGCCCCTACGTGCACGCCCTAGCTCATCCCACGGGGCGGTTGCTAAATCGGCGCCAGGGCTACGACGTAGATCTGGAACAGGTGTTGCAGGCCGCCGCTCGGGCTGGGATTGCCGTGGAGATCAACTCCTCGCCCGACCGGCTAGACCTGGACGATATCTGGGCGCGGCGAGCCAAGGAGCTTGGTGTGAAGCTGTGCATCAACACCGATGCCCACAGCCTCAGCAACCTGGAGTTCATGCGCTACGGTGTAGCCGTCGCACGCCGCGGCTGGTTGGAGAAGGACGACGTCATCAATACGCTCCCCCTGGACCAGTTGCTCACCTACCTCCAGCGCCGCCGCCAAGGCCTCCGCCGCGTCGCATGATGTAGCCCAGGGCCCTGTGCCCAGTCTGCCCACTTTGATCTGCACTATTCAGGATGGCATATACCGACGAGGGCTGCGGGGCAGAGCGCCCTGCACTACGTTTGCACGAGTGTGCGAGGCAGTTCCGGTAAGCCTGAGCCGCACCCGGCAATCAACCTTTGCCCGAGGCGTGCCATCCATGGTAAAATAGGGTCCACGGGGTGTAGCGCAGTCGGTAGCGCGCATGGTTTGGGACCATGAGGCCCCCAGTTCGAGTCTGGGCACCCCGACCACCTTCGATCACCAACAATCAGCGCGGCATAAAAGTCGCGTCTCCCGAACTCTTGGTCGCGAAATGGATGCACGCCTGGATATCCTCCCGAGTAAGCCCATCGTATTCTTCTAGGAGTTCATCTACCGTTGCTCCATGGGCCAACATATTGAGTATGTACTCGACAGCTAGGCGCGTTCCCTTGATGACCGGCTTTCCAGCTAAAAATTCAGGGTCGATAGAGATGCGATCGAGCAATTGTTGGTCTGTCATATTCCCTCAGACCTCCATGTCTTACCATACACCAATCCGGCGCTCAAGGATTCGGAACGGTCGGTTTTCCTGCCTGTATCAACTGTTTGTCCCCCAACATGAACAGCGCCATGACTGTGATCAGCGCCCCCGTGACGATCAGCAGCAGCTCCACCCTGATCACATCGGAAATCGGACCGAACACCATCATCCCAACCGGCATAGAGGCGGAGACTACGATCCCCACCAGGCTGAATACCCGCCCTTGGATTTCCGGCGGCACCTTCTCCTGCAGCAGGACTGTGCTGGGGGAGTTGAAGAAGGGCATAAATATCCCCGTCGCAAAGATTATCGCCAGATACACCCAGAAGACCCCAGCCAACCCCAGCGCAGCCGTAAGAAGCCCGAACATGATGTCTGCCAGCACCAGGGTGTGCATCCGGTTCCTGAAGCCACCCCATGCCGCGATGATCATCCCTCCCAGCACAGCCCCTCCGCCAAACAGCATCTCGTTGGCGGTTAGCCGCCACACCTCCCCACCGAACGAACGGGCTATCAGTAGAGGTGTTAGAAAGGCTGCTGGCGTAATCAGGAACATGAACAGGGCGTAGTAGATCAGGAGGGACCTGACCCACGAAGTCTGCTGAACGTACTGCAGGCCGTCGAACAGGTTGCTCAGATAGCCAGCTTGGAGGCTCTCTTTGGGGTGAGGCGGCGCATCGATGGTAGACATTATCAGAACGGCCGCGGCTGCCGTCGCGAGGTCGACGAAGAACACGACCTCGAGAGTCCACAAAACGAGCAGGGCGCCGCTTGCCGCTGGAGCTACGATCATCATTATGGCTTGAATGCTCCCGTTCAGCCCACTGACCCTCATCAGCCTGTCCGGCGGCACGATTTGCGGGATGAAGGCGCTGACCGCCGGAGTCTGTATCCCAGCTCCGATGGAGCGAATAGCGGATATCGCGAACAGCAGCCAGAGCTCCCTGTATCCAAGGAGGAAGGTGATAATAAGAATAAGGGTGAAGAAAGCTATGAGAACATCGCCCGCAATGATGAGCAGCTTACGGGAGTACCTGTCAGCCCAGACCCCGGCAAAGAGGGATATGGCGATCTGCGGCAAGAAACCGCAGATCGTCGAGATGGTCATCATGATGCCGGACTGGGTGGTAAGCGTTATGTACCAGATGATCGCGTACTGCACTAGGGACGAGCCGAACAACGACAAGGTCTGGCTTGCCAGGAACAGTGTAATCTTCTTTTTCCACCCCGCGAACTGATCCTCGCGACTATTGTCCTGATTACTCATAGATGGATAATCCAGTGAAGGTAGAACATGAGCAACGCGACTAGTATCGACATGGCCTTCCTCCCACTCTTTATCACGTCACTACATGCAATCTACCGATGCATAGAATTATACATTCCTGCTTATTCCTTATGCTGGATAGCACAACAAACCGGGGGCACACCATGTGCTTGTTGGCAATAACGCAAAACGATGAAAATGTCTGATTCCGGTGTTGCCGGATTAGGAAAAACGCCGGAGGCAGAGGGTCGGATCATATCAAAGGAGGCATTTCGGTACCAGTGCTACAGAGATTGATTGGATTTTCCATCACCCTGTTATTCACAGGGGTAATCGTCTCGTTGATCGCGCGTTTCACGCAATACCTGATCGGGGCAGTGTCTGTTAGGAGAGGCGAGAAAGCGGGAGCGCCGCGCCGAAGACGCACAACCGCGGCTGCGCGACCATCAACGGCTAAGGCAACCAGGGAGCTGCAACCTCGGCGCCGGGTTAGAGCGAAAACTGTACGGGTAACCCCGTCCGTCCAACGCCCATCGCCTGCGGTGGTTCAGGCCGACCGCGTTATAAACGAGCTGTATGGGGACAACCCAAACCGAAGGATCTCGAAGAATCGGATCGTGGACGCAGTGTCTGCGGCATCGATCGACCCAGAGGTGAGCAGCTTCTTCAGCCGCGTCCCGGAGGGATCTTACAGGAGGCAGGAGCTGATCGATGCGCTCAACACTCAGGTGAGAAGGCGGAGGCGGGTAAAGGCTATGGGATTGTTCGGCACAGGACCCGCAGAGGAGGAAGCGCAGCGCCAGCTACAGGAGAAAGTAGCGTAAGCTGCTGGTCCTATCGTCGTGGAGAGATTGAGGAGTTGCCCACCGCCTCGGGCAGCTCCTCAACCTGCCAAATCAGAGGTTCTAAGCGCTCTGAGTAATCAGACGGATCAGATCATCTGGGTTCTGGACAGCAACGGCTATTCGCCGTGCGTCGATGGGGATCGCTGCTTGCACCCTGACGGGTTTCGATAAGGTTAGCTCCACGACACCCCCAGGTCGCCCTACGAAACCAACGGCCTGCCGACCATAGAAGCGGATCCCATACCCGAAGTACCAGGGCCATTGGATAGCTTTGGCCTCGGTTATTAGTCCGCGTGGAATCCGCGCATTGCCCAGCGGGCCGAGGCGAATCACCACGTCATCTCCTTCTAAATCGACTTCTGCGTATCTGAGAGTCGCATTGAGTAGATACGCGATGGCCGCCCCGAAAAAGACGATCAATACTGTTTGCAGTTTCACAGCAACTCCTCCTCGCTTCGATTGACCTTCCGGCCAAGGCGGTACGCAAAATTTCTATCGCCCGAACGAGAACAGGTAGATCGGGGATACTAAAAGTCGCATGTAAGTCCATCAGAATGGTACACTCTCAGCCACAGCTCTGTCATCGTTTTGTCCACTTATATATACTCTGAGACTGCGACATGTTCTCTTCGATAAACAGGGAGGAGCGCCATGGCGATCATTACGGTATCCAGAGGAACATATACCGGCGGCCAGACCGTTGCACAGCAACTTGCTGAGCGTCTCGGTTTCGAGTGTTTGAGTCGCGAAGAGCTGATGGAGGCGTCAACAAAAAAGTATGGCCTACCTATCGAGAAGTTCAGGGACGCGATGGACAAACCGCCTACTTTTTGGGAGCGATTGATCAACGAAAGAGAGATCTATCTCAACTTTTTCCGCGCAGGGCTGCGGGAGCGCGCTAGGCTAGATAACCTGGTTTTTCACGGCTTCGTGGGGCACCTTCTGCTGCCGAAGGCATCGCACATTATCAAAATTCGAATCGTGGAAAACCTGGAGACTCGTATTCAGCGGGCTATGGAGCGGCACAAATTGGATCGCGCTGGCGCCAAAAGCCACATTGAAAAAACCGATAAAGAGCGTGCCGAGTGGATGCGGTTCCTCTGGGGAGTCAACTGGTACGACGCATCGCTATACGACGCAGTCCTAAACCTGGAGCGGCTGGGTATCGAAGGGGCTTGCGATGTCATTATCCGAATGGCCGAGCAACAAGCCTTTGCCAAAACCGAGGACTCGCAAAAGGTTATGGATGATGCAGCACTGATTAGCCGCGTATGGGTCGCGCTCGCAACCGATCCATCTACCGGCGGCGCTAACCTGAAGGTCGATGGAAGTGATGGGGCTATTGTCGTAACAGGCACGGTGGAGTCCGACGAGCTGCAGGACGCAGTAGTTGCAGTGGCCAGGCGTGTCGATGGGGTTAAGGCGGTCGAGTGTCGTCTGAAAGTCAGACCTCCCATCTACGATATCGGATTGTAAATGCACAAACACAGCAGGCCGGGGTAAATCCCCCCGGCCTGCTGTGTCTTCAGCTTTATCCATCTGTTGCTGGCGCGCAACCGTAGTTTACCCAACTCAGGGTCGTTTCTCATGGCATCCATCGTGTCGTGCAACGCTTTTGCATCTATGCCATTCACGGGATTTGGTATCGGTTCCCCCTTCAAAAACGGCGATATCTACTTCTGGCTTTTTGATATCACCTCGACGATCTGCTGCTCGATTCGAGCTAGGTCGTCCGCGTTGGGGCGCCCCCGGATGTCGCCGAGCGGGCCCTGTGTACTGTGCACCTCGTTTCCGTGGAATTCACCGATCACGTACCACTCGTCCAACACCTCGTAGCCGATATGGGCGAAGAACTGGCCAACATATTTGCCTACCGGGATGGCTTCGTCTATGCCAGTGTGGGGGCCGGAATAGGTGACGAAGACGACTGCCCCTTTGCCGGGAAGCCTGGGAGCCCCAATCTTAATATCCCTTCGCTGTTTGTGGAATGCCGCCTTCCCCTTTATGTATTTCAACACCAACTCGGGCACCATGTAAGAGTAGGAGGGAGTTCCCATGAAGACCAGGTCGTAATCGTAAAGATCCAGATCTGCGGCCTCGGCTATCTTCACCACGTCCACAGTAACCCCGGCCTTCTTTGCGCCTCGCTCGATAGCCTTCGCCACCTTCTCGGTGTTGCCAGTTGCACTCCAGTATAGAACTAACGCTTTGATACTGTTGCCCTTGGCTTCTCCGGAATCGCTCACCTACCACCTCCGCTCACCTTTATTTTGACCCGTGCCTCAGGCAGTATATCAAAGCTCTAGTACACGACCAAATTGGTTTTGATAGACGGCGAAGCCGTCTGACTGGAGCGCGGGCATCTTGCCCGCATCAATAATGTAGCCGAAGGCTTATGATCGTTGACTAAATAATCGCACACAGCATCGTAGGGGCCGTGTGACGTGAGCAAGCGCAGCGTCACACTCTGCCGGCCCGGTACCACGTGAACTGTGCTGCTGTACGAGGTACCGGGCGGGCACGGTGCGCAACGCGAGCGAGCACAGCGTTGCGGCCCCTACGTTGTTTTGGATGCAGTGTCGGTTTATTTTGTTAACGGCCATCAGGGCCGCGACGGATACGTACGGTTTAATCGGCAATGATCATATAGTTGCGACTACATTATTAGGAGGCTCTCCCACAAGAGGACGGGCGGGCCAGCGGCCCGCGCTCCCAGGGACTAGCGGCCAAGATGGCCGGGCTCCCGGCATAAGCCGCCTACGGCAACGCATCAGAACCACTATTGCAAAGCAGCAGTAGCCGGGGGTACTGCGTGTGAAATTCTGCAAACAATCTGCCGAATTGATACACTACAGCCGGATTGTCTCAGTACGTGATCGGGTCGGGAGGTAGAACCTTTGCCGGAACAGCCACAGTACGCCGTTCGTGATGCCGCCTTAAAGGTGCTGTCGGCAGCTCGAATGGAGGGAATCGTCGTAACAGTCAAACCGATGGGTAAGCCATCGAAGGCCATCGTACTCGGTACCGATGCGGATGGCCGTCCCATCCAGGCCGATAGTCTCTTTCCAGTCGCATCGATCACAAAGCTGGCCACAGCGCTCGCGGTGCTCCGGCTTGTAGATCGGGATATCCTGGCACTGGATGCCCCGCTTGCCTCCTACCTGCCGGATGCCGCCGCGGCTCAGCCAGTGGTAACGTTGCGCCG
>JBMNNU010000098.1:0-11299 GCA_050942695.1 Chloroflexota bacterium | reverse complement strand
AGCGCCGTCGTCCACAATCTCCATCATAACAGTTTGCTCATCACAACGAAGGTGCAGCTTAATGCTGCCGGCTTGAGCGTGCTTTAACGCGTTGTTGAGTGCCTCCTGGGCTATATGGTAAAGCTCCCTCTCCAATTCTGCGGGTAAAGACGCATCCCCTTCCACCAAAAACTCGGTCTTCACACCCGATCGCCCCTCCACGGCATCTAACCGGGCGTGCAAGGCCGCTACCAATCCCTCTTTCTCCAGGACGGGAGGGCGCAGCTCGAATATCAGAGAGCGCATCTCCCTGAGAGCTTGCTGCGCCGTGGCTCGCAGCTCCCGAAGATGGTCGGCAGCAACGTCCACCTGTCCCACCGATAACAGCCGAGCCGAGGCCTCCGCGTACAGCGTCACGGAGTACACTGCCTGAGTCACGGAATCGTGCAGATCGCGAGCAAGGCGGTTCCGCTCCTTCATTACCGCCAACTGCTGAGCTTGCTCGTACAAACGGGCGTTCTCGATGGCCACTGCTGCCTGGTAAGCCAGCGATTGGAGCACCACCAGGTCGCTCTCGTCGAAAGCATTAGCTTGGTCACTCTGGACGTCCAACACCCCGATCACTTCGTCCTTCGTCTTCAGAGGAACGGCAATCTCGGCACGAGTATCTTCGGCTCCAGCCATCAGCTTGTAGCGGGTATCGCGGTTGACATCGGGCACCAGCAGCGGCTCTCCGGATCTGGCTACCCAGCCGGTGATTCCCTCGGCACCAATTCGGAGCTTGGGCGCCTGAAACCCATCTCTCTCCCAGCACGCCCCAGCCCCGGCCTTGATAACCAGCTCATCTCCCTCGACGAGACCGATACAAACAAGATAGCAATCCTGTGTATCCCTAACCAGGCGAGCAATCTCATTCAACAGTTCGTCGACAGCTAGAATGGATGTGATCCGCTGTCCCACCTCGCTGATCATCCGAAACTGCTCTGCTCGCCGCTGCTCCGCATCGAATAGGCGAGCGTTCGCCACGGCCACTCCGATGTAGTGGCCGATGGAACTTAGAAGCTGCAAGTCCTGAGGGGTGAACTGCCGAAGGCCCCGATTTGAGATGAATATGGCGCCTACAACCTTTCCAGGCGAGGTCAGGGGCGCACTGGCCAGAGTGCGTTGATTCCATTTTATCGGTACTACGCGCGTAAGCCAGGGATCGGTCGAAACGTCCTCCACCACCACAGGCTGGCCCATCTGGACCACTCGATCGGAGAAGCCCTCACCCACCTTCAACCTTGAGATCCAAGGGACGAACTCGGGATCAATCCCACGGTGGGTGGCGAGGTTAAGCGTATCGCCCTTCTCATCCAGAAGATAGATCCCCGCAGTTTCCATCCCCATAGTCTGCAACGTCTTCTCCAGAGCGTCGTGCAGGATCTCGTCGAGGTCGAGAGAGCGGCTCACCGCTTCAGCGATAGAGTTGAGAGTAGCCAGCTCTCTCGTCCGGTATTCCACCTTGCGTTCGAGGTCGGCATAGGACTCCTGCAATTGGGCCGACATGATATTGAACTGCTTTGCCAGTTCCTCCAGCTCATCTCCCGTAGTAACGGAGATTGTCTGGCCGAACCTTCCGCCGGCCACATCCTTCGCACCGTCGATCAATTTGGCAATCGGCCCCGTTATCTTGGTCACTCCTAAGGTGACTACCAGGGCAGGAAACACCACCCCCAACGCTAGTAGGAAGAGCAGAAACTGCCTGTGCCCTTCGCTGGAGCTCATCATAGTCGCCCAGCTCTCTTCGCTGACCAGCACCCAAGGGGTGCCGCGGACCGGCGAGAAACTGGCGACGATATCCGTCCCTTCGGAATCCTGGTAGCGGTACTCGCCCACCTTCATAGCCATCAACTGCTCGGCAATCCCCTGAGGGGGTAGCTCCTCTCCGATACGGCCGATATCCTGGTGATAGATGATGCGTCGGTTGGAATCCACGAGGTAGGTCCGGCCGCTCTCACCTATGCGCAGCTTCACAATACCACCATATAAGGAGCTTACGCTGGGAGCCCCCAACTGGAACATACCCACCATGGCGCCTTTGAACTCGCCGAGGTTGCCCGTAATGGGGACCGCCACAACGATGACCTCCGATCCATTGAGCCCATCGGGAACGACCTCGGAAAATATGGGCTCGGATGAGCGCAGCAATTGTCTGAAGTAGCTTCGATCGGCCCAGTATTCACCCTGATCCTCTGGACGATGTGGCTCGGCGGCAACGAGCATGCCGTGGTTATTGAGAATGACAACACCGGCATCGAAGACGACAAGGCGATTCCTAGCCCGATTCAATGCATCACGCTGGGTAGAGGGATCACCACTATGGATATCCACCGTTCGAGCTATGGTGGCGAGAAGGTCACTGTACTCTTCAATATCTGCTGCCAACTGGCCTGCCGAAAGCCGCGTCAACTCCCGGTTGCGGCTGATAACCTGATCTTCAGCCACCCTTCGGTAGGCGTCGAAGGTGACCAGAGTAACAGCCAGCAGGATTATCGTGGTAGGGATGAAGGACCAGGCAATAATTTTGACGCGAAGGGTTCGCCATGGGCTGTTCAAAACAGCTTTACCCCCCTTCCTGAGTCTTTCGTTGAGCGTTCTCTATCTGCCGGCTCACGTCCTTCATCTGATCTACCTGAGCGTGCCCCAGTGTGAAGATCTGATCCCAGGCGGAGTATGCAATCCGTTTAGCATCATCCATGTTGGGGAATATCTCTGCTGTTACCGAATAGCCTTTCAGATGGCCATCGGCGAAGGCAGCGATATCCATATCGCGCGCCTTTTCTGGGAACTCCTCTCGGATGAACTGCACCCATTCTTCGACCAACGATGCACGGGCCGGCTGAAGAAAATTGGCCCGAGCCATTGCTCGTCCGTAATCTTTACTGATCAGGAACTTCAACAGCTCCCAGGCTGCTTCAGGGTGCCTGGTTCCGGCGTAGATTCCGAAGCCGTCGGTGCTGGCAAGCGTCACCTTCCTGGCAGGTCCTGCGGGGAAGGGAGCAACCCCAACCCTGAAGTTGGCCTTTGACAGGATATCCTTCAAAGCCCAGGAGCCGTCTTCAACCATAGCCAACCGGCCGGAAACGAACGCCTGGATGGTCCCCACATCCTCCACATCCGGAAATGAGGGCATTACCCGGTCATTCCACATCCTGGACTGTATCCACTCGAAAGCCCTCAAGGCCTCGGGATCGCCCATCCGACAGCGTGTCGGGTCGTTGGGGTCGACGAAGTGGCCTCCCCAGCCGTTGACGTGAACCTGGAGGCGATCCCAGCCAATATCGATCATGCTTCCCCAAAGCCTACTGCCTCCGGGACCACTATCTTCTCGGGTCAACTGCTTCATCGCCTGCAGATAATCATCGTGATCCCAGCCGTCCTCAGGATATGGCACCCGGTATCTGTCGAATAGATTTTTATTGTAGTAGAGCGCCAGAGCCCCATGATATTTTGGCAGGCCGAACTGCCGACCATCACGGGTGAAAAAGGCTCGATATTGGGCCTGATCCCATTCGCCTATAACGGCCTGATCCAGATCGGCCTGGACGAATGGCCGGAGGTCCAGTGTGTAACCTTTCTGAGCCCAGATAGGGAAGTCAACGCAGCATCCCTGAAAAACGTCGGGAGCGGTGCCGGCCTGCATATCGGCCAGCATCTTGTCCTCCAGCACCTCTGGATCCGGTACGTAGAAGACTTTGATGTTGGGGTGCGTGGCGTGGAAATCCTCGAGCATTCGCCGAGCCATGGGGGGAAACCAGTCGGTCCGCCAGTCCTGATAGACCAACTGCACCTTTTCCCCTGTCTGGGGGGGTGGTCCGGGCTTCGGCGGAGCGCAGCCGGCCAGAGCCATGCCTGCGGCTGCGCCCACAGACATCTTTAAAAAAGCCCGGCGGGTGACTGTTTTCCGGTTATGGTATCTGTTGGCGGAGCCTTTAGGCACGTTTGATACCTATTGTTAGGAGGTGAATAAGCCGGTCGCCACGTTCTCTCCGAGTTGAAGAGCAACATATCTGTTGAAAGCATGGGTACCAACAGGGCTAAAGAGCCTCGTTCCGGGCCTCAAAAACTATACCAGTATTAAGGTTTCCAAGCTAGGGGTGGTGAAGGCAGGCCTGTTTCCCTTTCTTACATACCTGGATAAAGTTACGAGCCAGGCCTGGGTGGGCAGCGAAGTGGAGGTGGAGATAGGATGCCAGCAGATTTCCGGAGACATAGCCCTCCAGATGATCGGGGGACTCTGCGAAGCGATAGGCTACCCTCTCAGCAGGGATGGTTGAAGTTGTAACGGACCAGTGGAACTCGTGGCCGCGCACGCTCTCGCCCGCTTTGAGAAAGAGGTTATCGTTTTGAGCGATGGCAGTGCGGTATCCCATGGTCAGCTTGCGGCCTGCCATTGCCGAGGAGGTGGGCACAGCCCCCACGAGGGGGTGGTATCGCCCGTCGAAGTCCTCTATCCCCTGAGATAGATACATCAGACCACCGCACTCGGCGTATGTTGGAAGCCCTCTCTCGATCGCACTCCGCAGCGACTCGATCATCGATCTGTTGGCCGATAGCTCTGCGGCAAACAGTTCGGGGAAACCGCCGCCGATGTAAAGCCCGTGGAGACCCTCCGGGATGTCATCGTCGTCGAGAGGGCTGAAGGGTATCAAATCGGCTCCCCAGGCGCGTAGCAGGTCCAGATTGTCTTCGTAGTAAAAATTGAAAGCCCTGTCCAGCGCGATCCCGATCCGGACTTCGGGCGTGCAAATCGACGTCGGAAAGAGGCCCGTAGGGCGAACGGCCAGAGGCTCGGCAGAGCGTGATAAGCTGAGAAGTCCATCCACATCGACGGTAGCCTCTATCTGCTCCACCAGTTGCTGGAAGAATCGATCGTCGGGGGCGCTCTCCGCCGTCGGGACCAGCCCTAGGTGCCGTTCCGGCAGGACGAGATCAGACCTTCTGGGTAGGTGGCCGAGGACTGAGATTTTGGCGCTTTGCTCCACCGCCTCCCGGACCCACCGCCCGTGCGCTGGGCTTCCAACCCGATTTAGGACTACCCCGCCTAACCGGAGGTCGGGATCGAACTGTTTGAACCCTAGCGCCACCGCTCCGGCGCTGCGGGAGGTCTTAGCGACGGACATCAGCAACACCACCGGCGCGCCCAGCAGCTTGGCCACCTGCGCCGTGGAGCCATCCTCATCCAGCCCGCTTCGGCCGTCGAAGAGCCCCATCACCCCCTCTACGACTGCGATATCGCAGGACTCCGTGGAGCGTGCAAAAAGCTCCACCAGAGCATCGCGGGAGATCATCCAACTGTCCAGATTCCTGCATGGAAGGCCGGCCATGCGGGAGTGATAGCCGGGATCGATGTAATCCGGCCCGACCTTGAATGGAGCCACACGGAGGCCTCGCTGCCGCAAAGCGCCGATCAATCCAGCCACGAAGGTGGTCTTCCCCTCCCCGCTGGTAACACCCCCAATTACAAGCCGCGGCGCCTTGATATCTAAAAGGCTATCGTCTGTACCCACCAGAAAAAACGGCTACCTCCCGATGGTCTGGAAGTATTGCTGGATAGCCTGAGCGTAGCCGGCGGCGACGGCATCGAGGAACCTCTCCTCCTTCACCATCTCCGCATCTCCCTTGTTCGATAAAAATGCTCCCTCTACCAGCGCCCCAACCATCTGCGTCGCCCTCGGTTTGTGCTTCTCTGTCGGCCCTAACAGATAGAACGAGTTCCCCTTTCCTACTGCCCTCTCGTCCTCCTTCACACCCCGACTCTGTAGGTTGTACCCCGCTGCCTTCGTCGACGCCAACAGGTTGTCCAGAACCATCTGCGCAAACTGCTTGTTCTTATCGCTGAACTCCCTCTTCCCGTTGTAGTATACCTCCGCCCCGCATAGCTCGGTGTTACTGCTCCCATTGAAGTGTATCGACAGCAACAGCCCGGCTCCTGAGTTGTTCGCTATATCTATCCGTGCCTGCAGGTCGTCGTCTACCGTCACTTTCCCGTCACCTGTCAGGTCCATCCCTCCGCTGTTCACCATCGTGTCGCTCTCACGCGTCAGCAGCACCTGCCGCCCTCCCCGCCTCAGTAGGTCCGCTACCTTCAGCGCCACCTTCAAATTCAGGTTCTTCTCCTGCAGGATCGTCCCATCTGCATATCCGTGCGCCGCCCCTATCTGCGTACCGCCGTGGCCTGGGTCTATCACCACAAGCCCGTCCCGACCAAACGCATCCCGCATGTCAGTTCCTGGCAGCTCGTTTGGCCGGTTCAAACCGTTAGGCGCTAACGGGTTGTACTGCCGGTAGAACCTCGACCCCTTCGCCTGCTCTTCCAAATCCGCAGGCAAGTTGATCCCTGTGATGATCGACTTCAGGTAGTCCCCCAACAACAACCCCTGCGTCGCCCCACTCGTCTTGTCGTAGTGCATGATCCCTCGCTGAAACCGCAGATACACGAAGTTGTTGTTATTAGGATCGTACGCCGGAGCGCTCGTCGGCACTCCCCACAGCTCTAGGTTGATCGCTGGCATGATCCCCCTATCCACCTCTCCTCCTGGATAGGCGTCCTCATACCGCACTGTCTCGTTAAACATCTTGTAGAAATTTGTCTTCAGACCTTCCCACTCATCAGGTGATTTCTCCTTGACAAACCCCAACAGCTTATCGAAATACCCCTCCTCCCCAGCCTTCGGCGCACTCTCCGCCATCTGCGGATCCGGTGCAGGGAATGTAGAGTAGTTGATCCGAGTATAAGGCATCAGCCCCTCGTCCAGCAGGTTCATCGTCGCCACCGACCCGTCGGGGTTGAGCTGCATAATCAACCTCTGGAAAAACTGTACCCTGAACCCTAACAGCAAAAATTCCTTAGAGATCGGATATCCAAACGTCTGCACCCCTCCACGCCTATTGAAGTAGTTCCAGAACTGCTCGTTCGCTATCCGAAACCCTGTCTCCTCAAAGTACCACGGGTCTTCCGCGGGGGTGGCTGGCGGTGCGCCTGTCTGTGCGGGAGTAGGCGCCGGGGGCGGCGGCGCGGGTTCAGATGTGGGCGTTGGGCCAGGTTCAGATGTAGGCTGCGGCTGGGTGGTGGGCGACGCTGGTGGCGGCGTGGCGGGCGTAGATGCGGGCTGGCCTCCTGCCGGTATCAGAATCTTCTGTCCATACTTGATCGAGTTTGGATCTTGTATGTTGTTGAGTGCCTGGATATCAGCCGGCTTCACACCGAAAGCCCTGCCTATGGAGTATAGCGTATCCCCCTTCTTCACCTCATAAACGATCTGCCCGGGCGCAGGCGTGCCGGTCGCCAGGATGATGGGTTCCGGGGTAGGCGCCTGTTGAGCCCCGACGGCAGGTACTTGAAGGAAGCTCAGGAAGAGAAGCAACGATAGAACAGCTATTGCTGGTGGGAAACACTTCACCCCAACCAACGATGAACGCAGCTTAGTCACCGGCCAACTCCTACACGTTTATCAGTATCCTTCTACTCAATCGGCTACAAGACGTTAAGCTCTTCACAGGGATTAACGGATCAACAACCTGAAAGGTAACAGCTTTTAGCGACAAATTGCGCCGATTTCGGCAACATCTGGGAATTGCAAGTTAGGTGGCCCTAATCATCATCGCCCAATGTAGTGGTTGTCAAGAGCCTTGGCTAAAAAAGAGGCAAATAATCCAGTTGTAACGAAGTTGTATCCGGAGGCAGGCAAAGCTTGACTCCTTTTTTTGATACTAAGTATCATTCATCCGATAGTTGGCCTGATCTTGCATAGAGTAACAGGGGAACCCAAACAGATTAAGGATAGCGCTATGGTCAAAACGCGGCTCATCTCCACTCTAGCGGCTTTGCTGGCTGTTGCCATTGCCAGCAGTTGTGCAGCCTCGCCAGCGCCGACACCAATACCTGAAGCAAATCAGGCCTCCACCCCAACCGCCACAGCTCCCGGAGCCGAGTCCGTCGCAACTCCAACCGGCGTAGCTCAAGAAGCCACACCGCCTGGGGCGCCGGAACCATCGCCTCAAGCATCAGCCAACAACCCTTCTAAAACCGCCCTGGCTACCGTAAGCTTTTTAGCCGACATCGCCCGAAACGTGACGGGAAGTAGATTCGAGATAGACTCACTGGTCCCACCCGACGCCGACCCCCACAACTTCGAGCCCACCCCTGTCGATGCAGCGAGGATCGCAGACAGCGATTTGTTGATCGTTAACGGCGCAGGCCTGGAAGAGTTTCTCAAGCCTTTACTTGAAAACAGCAGCGGGCAGACTCCCGTAATCGAGGCCGCGGCTGGGATCCCCAGCCGGGAGTCTCATGAAGAAAATGGCACCGGGGACAGGCACGAGGCCGAGAAAGAGCATCACCACGACGCGGACCCACACTTCTGGCTCGACCCCAACCATGTGATCAAGTATGTGGAGAATCTGCAGAAGGGCTTCAGCGAAATCGACCCTGATGGAGCGGATGTTTACGCTTCGAACGCCAAAGCTTACATTGCCAAGCTGAAAGAGCTAGATGCCTGGATCACCGAGCAGGTATCGCAGTTGCCTCCGGAGCAGCGATTGCTGGTGACCAGCCACGAAAGCTTCGGCTACTATGCTGATAGATATGGGTTCGAGGTCGTGGGAGCGGTGATTCCAAGCGTCGGAACGGGAGCGTCCCCATCTGCGCAGCAGATGGCCCAACTGATCGACCAAATCAAGACAACCGGGGCGAAAGCGATCTTCGTGGAAACCGGCGTCAACCCCCAGCTAGCCCTGCAGATAGCCCAGGAGACGGGGGTTAAGGAGGTAACCCGGCTCTACACCCACTCTCTGACAGACGCTGGAGGCGATGCCGCTACCTACCTGGAGATGATGGGGTACAACACGCGAACGATCGTAGAAGCGTTGAAGTAGCGTTTAGGAAATTCGCTCTCGCTAATCGTTGCTTGTTAGTTGCTTCATTTTGGTAGCTGCCCTACGTCTCAGACTCCAGAAGACGCCTCTTCCTGGCGTAAAGAGGTAGGCCAACAGGAAGAAGGCGGTGCAGACCAGGACGATAGCCGCACCCGAGGCAACGTTGATGTAGTAGGATAGATAGAGACCGGCCACTGCAGAGATCGCTCCGATGGCTGCAGCGGTGGCCATCATTGATGGGAGCCTGCGAGTCAGCAACTGTGCTGTGGCGGCCGGCGTCACGAGCATTGCCGCTACCAGCCCGATGCCAACCGATTGCAGTGAGATCACCACCGTGAAAGCTAACAACACCAGCATGAGGTTCCGCAGTGCGCCGACAGGCAACTGCTGGGTAGCAGCCATCACCGGGTCGAAGGAAACCAGCAGGAACTCCTTGTAGAGAAGCGCCACCACCGCCAGTACGGCCACCGCCAACAGGGCGATCAACAGCAGATCCCTTTCGCCCACACCTAACACGTTGCCAAACAGGGCGTGAGCGAGGTCGGTGGTGTAGCTCTTGGCAGTGCTCATCAAGGCAACTCCCAGCGCGAGGGCGGCCGCGAAGACTATACCTATGGCCGTGTCTTCTTTCACCCGTCCATGGCGAGAGAAGATCCCGATAGCCAACGCCGCGAGCACGGCTGCCACCATAGCGCCAACCAACATATCTCCCTTGACCAGGTAGGCGACGGCAACTCCCGGCAGGATAGCGTGAGCCAGGGCATCCCCCAGGAAGGCCATTCCCTTGAGAACCACGTAGCATCCCACCACGGCGCACAACACCCCAACTATCACCGATGCGACCATTCCCCGCTGCATGAACTGGTAGGCGAGTGGAGCCAGCAAGGGATCGACCAATGCGCTCATCTCGCCCTGTCCCCAGCGACAATACTCCGACGTGCATCTCCATACGGGCAGCAGCAGTCGGCTAAGGCCATAACCTCGCCGTTCTCCCGGTAGAAGATGAGTTGGGAGCCAAAAGCCGCCGAAAGCGTGGTGGTGTTGATAGTTTCACCGGGCGGCCCAAAGGCCACCAATCGGCGGTTCAACAACATGAGATGGTCGAACCGAGCAGAAGCCAACGGTAGGTCGTGGGTGGAGAGCATTACAGTGATTCCTCTGCCCCGAAGGTCGGCCAGCAACTCCAGCGCAGCCTCCTGGGTTGGTGTATCCACCCCTGAGAAGGGCTCGTCCAGGACGAGCAGGTCGGGCTGCTGGGCCAGGGCTCGGGCGAAGAAGACCCTCTGCTGTTGCCCCCCCGAAAGCTCCCCGATAGGCCGGTAAGCTAGCTGTTCGATGCCCAGCTCCCGAAGGCAGCCCATCGCTAAGTCTTTCTCCTTTGGCCCCGGCCGGCGAAACCAACCGAGGTGGCCGTATCTCCCCATTAGCACGACGTCCAACACCGTCACCGGGAAGCGCCAATCGATCTCAGCTCGCTGCGGGACGTAGGCGATCCGCTTTATCTGCCCACCTAACGGTCGTCCATACAGCAGCAGTTTTCCGGAGGTAACTGGCAACAACCCAACCAGCGCTTTAAACAGGGTTGACTTGCCGGCACCGTTGGGACCCACTACAGCAACCTGAGCTGCCCTGGGTATTGTAGCGGTGACATTCGACAGGATAGGTGTGTCGCCGTAGCCGACGGTTAACCCGATGATCTCAAGGGCGGGGGGCAGAATAATTTCCACAAGGGTATCCTCAACATCTTTTCAGGGCCATTAAGCAAGGAACGGGCCAAAATTGAAAATATAGTGAGCCTTTTCACTTCTGGCAGTCGGGGCAAACCCCGGCGACCTCCAGGTTGTGGTGCTGTATGCGATAGCCCGTGCGAGATTGTAGCTCTTCGAGAAGCTCTGAAACCGGGCAGCCTTCCAGGTGAAGGACTTGGCCACATTGGGAGCAGACCAGATGGTGGTGGTGGTCACGCATGGTGCAGGCTGTGTAGGCCATGCGGCCACCATCTCTAACGCGACTCACGTATCCCATCTGTTCCAGAATATCTAGGGTCCGAAAGACGGTTGCGCGCCCTACTTTTACCCCTTCGGTCTGCAGGTCGCGCAGTAGTTCATCAGCAGTGAAGTGCCTGGGGCAGGACACGACATACTCTACCAGGGAGCGCCGCTGGCCTGTGATGGAGTAGCCGTGAGATGCAAGCCCGCGAAGCACCGTTGGAGCTATGGAAGTGGAAGTGTTGCAGCAGTTGGGTTGACAATTTTTCATAGCGCAATGCTAATTGACGAGCTGATGTATCGTCAAGGTACGTTGTACTCCCTTAATCCGCAGATTCCCTCCCGGCAGTACGGGTAGCTGAAGTAACAACAGTTGTGAATGCCATTTTTGTCTATCGAACAGGGCTTGGAGT
>JBMNNU010000100.1:0-10962 GCA_050942695.1 Chloroflexota bacterium | reverse complement strand
CTCAGGGAATAGAGACCGATGTCCAGCTAGCAGCGTTTATGGCACCCAAACGCCCGGAAAAGAGGGTCCGGGCTTTGGCTACGAAGGCTGAGCGAGAGAGGTTGGACGTCCTGGCTGAGAGATGTCGCTCCTTTCCTGATGCCCCTGGAGTATACATGATGCACTCTGCCTCGGGACGTGTGCTGTATATCGGCAAAGCCGTATCGTTGAGGAAGAGGCTGGCTTCATATTTCAATGGCCGGATCCCATCCAAGACGCGACGGTTGCTCCGGCAAACTGAGAGCATCGAGCATATCCAACTTGGCTCTGAGTTGGAAGCGCTTCTCGAGGAGTCTCGCCTCATAAAGCTGCATCAGCCGCCCTTCAATGTCCTACTCAGAAGCTACAGGAATTTTCCTTTCGTCAAGATAGATGATAGTGAACGTTACCCCCGTTTGATTGTTACAAGAGAGCTGCACGATGACGGGGCTAGCTATTTTGGCCCATTCAAAAGTGTACGGGCTACGGAACAGGCGTTGACCATCCTATCCCGTTGCTTTCGACTCTGGGACGGCCAGTGCCCTGAACGCTCTACCGGCACATCTTGCCTGTACTACCAGATGGGGCGATGTTTGGCGCCCTGCCAGGGTCCGGACGGCCTTGCAAGGCATCGTAAGGCGATCGAGGATGTATGTCGGCTTCTGGAGACGGAACCGGAAGAACTCCTAACTGGATTGATCCAACGGAGGGATGCGGCCTCGGAAAGGCTCGATTTTGAGACCGCAGCCCTGTATCGCGATGGGATCGATGCCTTGAGAATAGCTGTTGAACGCAAGCGGTTACTGGTGCCAGCGATCGAGGGCTTGAACACTATGGCGGTTTGCCCTTCGATTCATGCCGATTGGGCTGAGATATTTGTCTTTGGACACGGCAGGTTGCTGGACCGCGCTCGGCTGTTCGTCGGCGAGGATGGGCCCGATTACGCGGCTGTCGTCGGCCTATTGAGAAAGATCGCTATCGGCTGGCCTAACGTAGAGCGTGTGAAGGCCGGCAGGATCGACGCTGAGGGGCTGGATCAAGTGAATATAATCTCTAAATGGTTGGAAGGGCAAGGTGCGGATGCGACCTCGATTCCTCTGGAGCCCAACTGGGCGATAGATCGGTTTATCGATGTCGCGGAGATGGTTACGCGAGCCGCCAGGGTAGCTGTTGGAAGATAGCTAGGCTTGTGGCAAGACTCGTGCAATAATGTTGTTGCAGTGGCCTATGTCGGCCGGTAGAGTCAGTCGTCTGATACAATAAAAATGTGCCGCGCGAACGAATTCGCCTGCAACGAAACCTGCTCGCGCAGGTTAGAGACCCCGTCCGGCCTGCGAAAGCAAGCCTTGTAACCATAGACGGAGGTTATTACCGCACAGCGATTGGTGTTGGCCTGTGGCTTAAGATCATGCCCGGTTGGTGAACGGGAGGAAGATTATGCGGTTGCGATACCGGTATATTTCAGTGCAGTACGGAGGGAGATCTGCTCACGGCGAACAATACCAGCGAGCAGGATGGAACTGGTTCCATCCTGCTCCCTATGGCAGAGAAGAGATCTGGCGCCCTCCTACAGATGTGTACGAGACCGAAGAGGCCATAGTGGTCATGATGGAGTTGGCGGGTGTCAAGGAAGAGGATGTGGAGGTCACTCTCTTCAACGATATCCTGGTCGTTTCCGGTAAACGCCAGGATGCGGCTCGCCCCGAGAAAGTCCGCTACCATGAAGTGGGAATCCATTTTGGGCGCTTCCGCAGCGAAATTTTCTTGCCCATCTCGGTTAACCCTGAATGTGTTGAAGCCAAATACCAGAACGGCTTCCTCACCATCTGGCTGGCAAAAGGCTGCCAGCCATAGGGAACCCAGCATCAGTTTAATAGGAGAGCGCAATGACAGTTCCCGATGTTGATCCCAAAGAAATGAATGAGGGCATTGAGGAGATAACGGATGAAGCGGCGGAGAATGCCGATCAGCGCTTCATCGTTCCCATTCTACCCTTGAAAGATACAGTTGTATATCCCCTGACGATAACGCCGCTGGCAGTCGGGCAGGAAAGGTCGCTAAAACTTATAGACGACGTGGCCTCCGGCGATCGTCTGATAGGGCTCGTTGCTCAACATAACGCTGAAACTCAGGTGGCGGGGCCTTCCGAGGTGTATGAGATCGGGACCCTGAGCAAGATCCATCAACTGCTGAAGATGCCTGATGGTACCATTCGGCTGGTCATGCAGGGGCTGCAGCGGATTCGCATCCTCGAGTACACGGAAGAGCAGCCTTATCTCAAAGCGACGGTGCTGCCGATCCCGGAGGAGGAAGAGGAGGGCGTCGAGGTAGAGGCAATGGCGAGGAACGTCGTGAGCCTCTTCCAGAGGCTGGTAAGTCTATCTCCTTACCTGCCAGAGGAGTTGGTGGCCGCCGCTATGAACCTTGATGGGCCGCGCCAGTTGGCCTACTTCGTTGCCCAGAACCTGCGGCTGGATCTACAGCCCAGACAGCAGTTCCTGGAGCTCGATTCGGTTTCAGAAAAGCTGCGGACCATCATAGCCTACCTGAATAAGGAGTTAGAGGTACTGGAGCTTGGCCGCAAGATCCAGAGCGAGGCCCAGGAGCAGATGACCAAGGCGCAGAAGGACTACTTCCTGCGGGAGCAGTTGAGGGCGATTCAGAAGCAGTTGGGGGAGGAAAGCCCTGAAGAGGCCGAGATCCGCGACCTGCGGGAGAAGGTAGAGAAATCGGGTATGCCTCCGGAAGCGCGTAAGGAGGCAGAGCGGGAGCTATCCAGGTTGGAGAAAATCCCATCGGCATCGCCGGAACATGGGGTTATCAGAAACTACCTGGACTGGTTGACGGCTGTTCCCTGGAATGTCAGCACCGGGGAGGCCATCGACGTGCCGAAGGCTCGCCAAATACTGGACGAGGATCACTACGATCTCGAGAAGGTAAAAGACCGGATCCTGGAATACCTCGCGGTAAGGAAGCTGAAACTAGAGCGCCAGGCCGAAGAGGGCGACGGTTCCGTAATGAAGGAGCCGATTCTCTGCTTCGTCGGTCCTCCGGGTGTAGGTAAAACCTCGCTGGGGCAGTCTATTGCTCGAGCTATGGGCCGAAAGTTCATTCGCCAGTCGCTGGGCGGCGTCCGAGACGAGGCGGAGATCCGAGGGCACCGCAGAACCTACATTGGCGCTCTGCCCGGCCGGATCATTCAGGCTATAAGGCGAGCCGAATCGAACGATCCGGTCTTTATGATGGACGAAGTGGATAAGATCGGAGCCGATTGGAGGGGCGACCCGTCCTCAGCGTTGCTTGAGGTGCTGGACCCGGAACAGAACAAAGACTTCCGCGATCACTACCTGGACGTGCCGTTCGACCTATCTAAGGTGATGTTTATCACCACGGCTAATACTTTGGACACCATCCCGCCGCCCCTGCGCGACCGGATGGAGGTCCTGCAGCTTCCCGGCTACACCGAGGAGGAGAAGGTGCAGATCGCATTCCGGTACGTGATCCCGAAGCAACTGAAAGCCCACGGGCTCAAGGCAGAGGAGATAATCATCCAGGAGGATGCTGTCCGGGCGATCATTAGCGATTACACTCGAGAGGCTGGCGTTCGGAACATGGAACGGGAGATCGCCAGCGTTTGCCGCAAGGCGGCTCGAGAGATCGCCGAAGGGGCCGAAGCACCGATCAGGATAACCCCGGAGAAGGTCAATAGCTATCTGGGCAGGCCTAAACACTTCGCAGAGGTAGCGGAGCGGATCGATAGACCCGGCGTAGCTACCGGGTTGGTGTGGACGCCGGTCGGTGGCGACATCATATTTGTCGAGGCCGCGGCGATGGCAGGCGCCAAAGGGCTGAAGCTGACGGGCCAAATCGGCGACGTCATGAAGGAGTCGGCCGAGGCAGCTCTATCCTACATCAGGACTCGATCGAAGGAGCTGGGCATACCGGATGACTTCTTCGACAAACACGACATCCACGTTCACGTGCCGGCGGGCGCCGTTCCCAAGGATGGACCTTCAGCCGGGGTGACTATGACCACGGCCATCGCCTCTATCGTGACGGGAAGACCGGTGCGCCACGACGTGGCAATGACGGGGGAGATCACTCTCAGGGGCAAGGTGCTGCCGATAGGCGGGCTGAAGGAGAAGATCTTGGGTGCCCACCGGGCTGGCATCAACACGATAATCCTCCCGAAACGAAACGAGGGCGATCTCGAAGATCTCCCGCCAGAGTTGAGGGAAAAGATGGAGTTCGTCCCGGTGGAAAATGTTGACGAGGTGTTAGCCAGGGCTCTGGTGCCAACTGAATAGACCATGTCTTGAAAAAAAGAGGGGGTAGGTTTCAAACCTACCCCCTCTTTTGGTTTCTAACAGGAATCTAATACAGTTCCACTGCCATTCTTACGGGCTCAGGCGACTATATCTATCGCTGGTGTTTGGAGATGGTTAGCTTTTACTACCGGTCTGCCTGCAGGCATCGAACAGGACTTGCGGCAACAGGTAAAAGGTCCAAGCCCGCAATTTATATTTGATGTCTATTTTAGCTATAGGAGGAGAAAGCAATGCCAGCCAAGCAGCTTGTGTACGACGAGCAAGCCAGGCGATCCCTGAGGAAGGGGATGGATATCCTGGCGGAGGCGGTTAAGACGACACTTGGTCCCAAAGGTCGGAACGTGGCTCTCGACAAAAAGTGGGGAGCGCCTACAGTCACGCACGACGGCGTAACAGTGGCCAAAGAGATCGAGCTGAAGGACCCATTCGAGAACATGGGGGCGCAGTTGCTGAAGGAAGCCGCCACCAAGACTAACGATGTGGCCGGTGATGGTACCACTACAGCGACGGTGCTCGCTCAGGCGATCATAAACGAGGGTTTGAAGAACGTAGCCGCAGGCGCAAACCCGATGATGCTGAAGAGAGGGATCGAGAAGGCGGCAGACGCAGTCGTTGCCGAGATCAAAGCCCAGGCGATGCCGGTAAAGGGGAAGGACGAGATAGCCGACATCGCGACCATCTCTGCAGCCGACGAAGAAATCGGCGACCTGATCGCCGAGGTGATGGACAAGGTCGGCAAGGATGGCGTCATTACCGTGGAGGAGGGCAAGGGCCTGCGGTTCGAGACCGAGTACACCGAGGGCATGCAGTTCGATCGCGGCTACATCTCCGCCTACTTCATCACCAACCCCGATCGGATGGAAGTCGTCCTGGACGAGCCCTACGTGCTGATCACGGATAAGAAGATCTCCGCCATTTCCGACATCCTGCCTGTGCTAGAGCGGTTGCTCCAGACCGGCAAGAAGGAGTTGCTGATCATTGCTGAGGACGTAGAGGGTGAAGCCCTGGCAACCATGGTGGTGAACAAGCTGAGAGGCACCTTGAACGTCCTAGCCGTCAAGGCTCCGGGCTTCGGCGATCGCCGGAAAGCGATGCTCGAGGACATAGCCATCCTGACCGGCGGCAAGGTGATCTCCGAGGACGTTGGTCGCAAGCTGGATGCTACCCAGATAGACGATCTCGGCCAGGCCAGGAGGGTGGTTGCCAACAAGGACGAGACGACGATCATCGAGGGCAAGGGCAGCGCCGACATGATCCAGGGCCGAATCAAGCAGATCAAAGCCCAGATCGACGAGACTACCTCCGATTACGACCGCGAGAAGCTGCAGGAGCGGATGGCCAAGCTGTCAGGCGGTGTGGCCGTGATCAAAGTAGGAGCCGCAACTGAAACCGAGCTGAAGGAGCGAAAGCATCGGGTAGAGGATGCCCTATCGGCTACTCGCGCGGCTGTAGAGGAGGGCCTCGTTCCAGGTGGAGGCGTCGCCTTGTTGAACGCTATAGCCGCACTGGACAACCTGAAGTTAGAGGGTGACGAAGCTATCGGCGTCGCTATGCTGCGGCGAGCCCTGGAAGAGCCTATGCGGCAAATCGCCCGCAACGCCGGCCTGGATGGTTCTGTAGTTGTCGAAGCGGTGCGGAGGATCCAGCAGGAAAAGAACGACAAACATCTTGGCTACGATGTAATTGCCGGGGATTACGGCAACATGGTGGAGAAGGGCATCATCGATCCGGCCAAGGTTACTCGGTCGGCAGTTGAGAACGCTGCCAGCATCGCTGCTATGGTGCTGACCACCGAGGCGCTTGTTACAGACGTGCCGGAGAAGGAGAAGCCTGCAGCCCCTCCTATGCCGGAATACTAGATCTTCGATAGAGGGGCGCACGCCCGTGCGCTCCTCTATATCTAAATATCAAACAAAAAGGGCGGCCACCCGGCCGCCCTTTTTCGCTGTTGGTTAATCGGGGATTTTTAGTTCCTGTCCCAATTTTAGACTATTGGCATCGGGGAGGATATCCTTGTTTGCCTCGAATATCGTCTCCCATTTGGATGCATCGCCGTAATACTGTTCCGCAATGCTGCTCAGGGTATCCCCCGAGGCGACGGTGTGAATGCGCTTCTGGGATGCTGCCGGGGGCTTAGTGGGACTCGGTACCGCCTTCGCGGTTGGTTGTGCAGCCAAAGCACCGGCTTCGACTATGGTTGCCTTAGCCGGAACGCTAGCTGGGCTACTAGCTTCGTTAGTATCATCTGGGCGGAAGGTGGTGAAGGCTAATACGATGGCTGCTATAGCCAGCGCCCCCACGATTACCTGCACAGAGCCGCGACCCGCAAGGATCTGCCTTCGATAGCTCTGCATAGGCCTCCGGTTTAAGGTGCTACCTCGCATCTCAACCTCCGGGCACTACAATGCGGCGCTATGGCGACATTATACATGCAGATGATCATTGTGCAAGGGGCTAAATGGACTAATTGTACGGAATCAATGGTAAGTTCTTACCATTCGTTTCGTTATAAGGCGATAGTTGTGCCCTTACGGAGCCGAAATCGTGTTATCTCACTGTATCCCGCTATTTTCAACGCTTCCAGCGATTGGTCGTAATTGATACCTACCTCCGATGGTTTGTGCGCATCGGAGCCGAGTGTCACAGGTACCCCCTGCCGGGCGCATTGCTCCAGCAGTTGGGGGCCCGGATAGATCTCCCCAACAGGTTTCCGAAGCCCGGCTGTGCTGACCTCGATGCATACGCCGGAATTTCGCAGAGCGGCGGCTACGTCGGCATACAGTTGCCCGGGATCGCTGTTCGGCCTATGTCCGAACTTCTTTATGACATCCAGGTGACCAATGACGTCAAATAGTCCAGTAGCAGCCGCGCTTTCTACCAAATCGAAATAGTGCCGGTACAACTCGTCGATATCCCAATCTGCATACCTGTGAACATATTTGGGATCATCAAACCCCCAATCCCCTATGAAGTGGATAGAACCATACACGTAATCCCAGGGGTATTGCTCAAGGATGCGGCGGAGCGTCTCCTCCTGCCCGGGGAAGAAATCGGCCTCGATTCCCAGCCGGATCGGGATCTGAGGATAACGGTCGCGCAGCTCGAGTACGCTGTCGACATATTCTGGCAACTCCTCTTCGGCCATCGCCAGAGATGGGTCTCGATCGGCTTTGGGTAGAAAGTACAGGTGGAGATGATCGGAGAAGCCGATCTCGTTCAAGCCGATCTCCAGCGCCCTTTCCACATACTGTTCCATAGTTCCGGTAGCATGGCCGCACCGGGAGGTGTGGATGTGGTAATCGACCAGGTAAGTCATCTCGCGATCTCCTTCTCGAGCAAAGAGGGAAGCTCAAAGAGGCTTTGTATGCGTAGATGATGCCCCCCATCCTGGAGACCATACCTGTCCAGCAGAACCCCTTTGATTCCAGCCGATGTAGCCCCTTCCGCATCGGACAGCAGTTGGTCTCCCACATGCACTGCCTCTTCTGGTACAGCGTCCAATCTCTCCAACGCGATTTCAAAAATCTTGGGATTCGGTTTGTCGCATCTTACCAGGCAGGACGCTATCACCTCGTCTATCCATTTCCCGAGCCCGATTCTCTCGACGTCCTCAGTGGGATCGTCTGTAACATTGGTGATCAGCCCTATCTTGTACCCCCTCTGCTTCAGCTCGGTGAGAGCGGGCGCTACGTCCGGATACAGTTGCAGCTCACGATCCAGTTTCCAGAACCGCTGATAAATCTCTTCAGCCATGTGGACAGCGTGGTTGAGGCCAAGTGACCTCAATAAAACCTCCTGAAAGCGGACGTAGATTAGGTGCCTTTCCTCTCGTGTCATATCGTAAAGGGGGGTTTTCATACCAACCAGTGTGTAGTCGTGGTCGGCCTCGATGTAGGCGCGGCGCACGGCTTCGAGTTCGACCTGGAAGCCATATTCCCTCAATACATCCCATTGACGGAGCTCGCGCTCTGGGTGGAAGTAGGCAAGAGTCTGATAGAGGTCGAGAAAAACAGTGGTGATGGTCACGTAGGCAGCCTCAATTGGATTTTTCGCCATAATACCATGCTGGAAATCGCGGTAGAAAGGCCCGCCGCTCCTTATTCCCGAATAGTGCAGGAGAGCTCATTGCTCGTGAAGTAATACGGGGGCTTGACTTGTAAAATGTTATGAGTATAGTGGTGACATGCCAGCAACCGCTGGCAAACGGCACTCCCTGGCTGGTAGGGGGAGTCTATGTTCTATACCTGTAAGGAGCCTCAAGGTAAATCGGCGAGGAATTACTGTGTTAGATGAAGAGAAGACCAGGGCTTATATTGCTATCCTGGAGGAGGAGTTGCAGCCTGCGATGGGTTGCACAGAACCGATAGCTGTTGCGTACTGCGCTGCAAAGTTGCACGAGTTAGTGGGCTGCGAACCCGAGCATATCCAGGTGAGTATCAGCGACAATGTTAAAAAGAATCTGAAGAGCGCTGTCGTTCCAAACACCGGTGGGATGCGCGGTATCAAGGCTGCGACTGCTGCGGGCTACGTTGCTGGCGACCCGAACCGCGATCTCCAGGTAATAGCATCGATATCTGAAGAGCAACTGGCTGATATCAGGTCATTCCTGGACCGCGTTCCCATAGAAATCGCTCACCTCCAGACAAATCGCTTATTGGATATTCGCATCTCAGCGATATGTGGCGGCAATAAAACTGTGGTGCAGATCGCCAACAATCACAGCAACATCGTTTACATGGAAAAGGACGGCGAGGTGCTGTTCGAAAAGGCCTATTCGGAATCTCCAGAAGACAGCCTGCAGGACAAGAGCGTGCTAAATGTTGCCGATATCGTGACATTCGCTGATACGGTAGGCATCGCACGGGTCGAAAAGCTGATTGAACGTCAGGTTTCCTTCAACTCCGCCCTTGCCGAAGCAGGGCTAAGTGGTGATTGGGGTGCAGGCATCGGCAAGCTTCTTCTGAACGGCAGTAGGGGCAATATCGAGGTCGAGGCCATGGCTTATGCGGCAGCGGGCTCGGATGCTCGCATGAGCGGCTGTGAATTGCCCGCTGTCATCGTGTCGGGCTCGGGTAATCAGGGCATTACGGCGACGATGCCTGTCGTGCGTTATGCGAAGCGCATTGGCGCTACACAGGAGCGACTGTACCGCGCAATACTGCTCTCTGACCTGGTGACTATTCATCAGAAGACGGGGATCGGCAGGTTGTCGGCCTACTGCGGGGCAATCAGCGCGGGTGTAGGGGCGAGCGCAGCCATTGCCTATCTATTGGATGGTGATTACGACGTAATCTCCCATACCATCGTCAACGGGGTGACCATCCTTTCAGGGACGATTTGCGATGGCGCAAAGCCATCCTGTGCGGCAAAGATCGCCTTAGCGGTGGAAGCTGGCCTTATTGGCTACCGAATGTACCGCAACGGCAGCAAGTTCCGCGCTGGAGACGGCATTGTGGCCAATGGTGTGGAGGAGACCATCGCTAATGTGGGCACTCTGGCCAGGGAGGGCATGAAGCAGACAGACTCCACTATCCTCAACATCATGTTCAAGGAATAGGGAAGACGCATCGCATGTGGTTCGATCCGCTGGTAGACCTGTCTGCCTGCAGGATACTTTGGGATCCTGGATAGGCAGGAAGTGGTTACTGTGCTATGCCTTCAGTGCCAGACGAGGCCGGTCGGCACGCTCAAACCCATCCGCTGTGAATGCCAGGTTTGTCTCCTGGATGCTCGGGCTTGCAAGAAGCGCATCGACTACCATCTTGCGGCTCGCCAATATCTGTTCGACACAAATTCGTTCCGCCAGTTCCACGTCTGCCGCTAAGAGAGCCTTTACTAACTGGTCATGCTCGGCGAGCATCTCCATTGCTCGGTTGCGCAGCCGCAATCCTAGGTGAAAGTACCGGGTCATCTCATCGAGCAAAGCCTCAAGTATCTGGGCCAACCGGGGGTTGTTCGCGGCACGCACGATCCGCAGGTGGAACTCGTTGTTCGCGCTCAAGAAGCCCGTGATGCTCTCTTCATCATCAATCTGGTACTTCGCTTTGCTCAACTCCTCAAGCTGCTTCAACTCCGAGGCGGATAAGCGCTCGCAGGCTAACTTCACCGCAGCAGGCTCCAGCATCAGCCGGATTTCGTAGAGGTCGTAAACCTGCTTGATGGTAACCGGTGCGATCCAATACCCCCGGCGGGCAATGGGCCGGACCAGCCCTTCTTGATAAAGCCGCTTCAGCGCACTACGTACCGCGGCGCGCCCCAAACCGTACATATTGACCATCTGTACTTCCGTCACCTGGCTCCCGGGTACTAGTTCGCATCGAATTATGCTTTGCTTGATTAGTCGGTACGCTCTCTCAGCCAACTGCAGGTTACTCGTTGATGGCTGTTCCTGAGATCTCACAGGCGAACCTCTCTTATGTCTGGTCATCGCGAAGAATAGACCTTCTGCTCTTCAAGGTCAAGCCTCCGGGGTATGTGGTCTCAGAGACGGTCTCACGCATACCCACTTCTTGATGAAGTAGAAGGTAAGCATACTTTGGGGATGTTCTTGGCGTAGTCGAGGAGTGCCAGAGCCAGGTAAGTGATACTGAGGCGACCGCGCTGGGAGTAGGCAGCA
>JBMNNU010000097.1:0-11362 GCA_050942695.1 Chloroflexota bacterium | reverse complement strand
GGGTTTATGAAGTGCGGATGAACCAGTCCCCTCTCGGCGACCCGAGTTTGAGCTGGGCCGACCGGGTGGACTACGCCTGGCAGTCGGTGAAGGATATAGTCGGCAGGGTTTGGCCCTACGTCGTCGGCGGCATCGCCGTGGGCGCGGCCATTCACGGCTACGTTCCGGAGGAGTTGATGGCCGGGGTGATGGGCGCCGAGGCCTGGTGGTCTGTCCCAGCGGCCGTCCTGCTGGGTATCCCGATGTACGCCAACCCGGCGGGCATCGTCCCCATCGTGCAGGCGCTGGTGGAGAAGGGAGCGGCGATGGGCACGGTGCTGGCTTTCATGATGGCCGTCATCGCGCTCAGCCTGCCGGAGTTGATTATCCTGCGGCGAGTGCTGAAGATCCAGCTCATCGCGGTTTTTGTCGGAGTGACGAGCGTCGCCATCATGCTAACTGGTTATCTGTTCAACTATCTGATTTAGGAGAAAACTGATGAACATCAAGATACTTGGATCCGGCTGCGCTAACTGCAAGAAGTTGGAGTCGTTGGTGAAGGAGGTGGCCGAGGAGAAGCAGATCGAGGCTACCTTCCAGAAGGTAACCGATTACAAGGACATAGTGTCCTATGGGGTGATGAGTACCCCTGGCCTCGTCGTGGACGAGAGGGTTGTCTCATCCGGGCGCATCCCCTCCAAGGATGAGATCGCGGGATGGCTTACGGGGACTACCGCGTAGAGGCGATCTGCCCCTGCCATTGGTCAACGACAGAAATCGTTTTGATCACAACCGTGAAGCGTGACCCTGATCCACTGTAATCGGCTACTATCAGCGGTGACTCTTGAATGCTGTAATATGGTAGGGTTAACGAAGCTTGTCCACAGATTTCGCAGATTAACGCATTCATCAAGAGGCGCGCGCAGTCTAATGCCTGCGGCTACATTGTGTGGGGGGGGCGGCCCCCATTTCCAGGCTCGATTGTTGTGTCCGTCGCCCGCCGCTCAAGCAGCGGTCTGAGACGCTAAAGCCCGGTAAACCGGGCTGAGCACCGTACCGTAGGGCAGGTGGCTTGTCCCCTGCCGCCTTGCATTGAACCGGTAACGTTGGGTATCGGTCACATTCCCCCGCCACACCTATCAAGAGGGCGCTTTAGCGTCCTTGAGCGTCTCAGCCTGGTCCATTTATGGCCAGGCGTCGAAACTTGAGGCTCACCCCTATGCCCGAGGAGCCCGTCCCGTTTCTGGGCTACACGCGTCCGTAGTCCAGGGCCCTGTGCCCTGTCGTCCACGTTGACCTGCATTATCCAGGATGGCATATACCAACGAGGGCTGCAGGGCAGAGCGCCCTGCACTACGTGTGCATGAGAAGCTCTTCCCGGAAACATACGGGCACCGCTGAGTACGGCATGGTTCACACAAACAGCCAGATCGTGTAACGGTCCAATGCTGTAGCGTGGGGCCTTGTGTCTGACGAGGTACCACGTCAGGCACAAGGCCCCACGCTACATTGTGACTCGTGCCGTGAACCATGCCGGTTGTGCCCGCCGGTGGAACAAGATGTGCATCATAAACGGAAGGCTCGGATCATTTGCGGTAAGAATTGAGTGAGCTTCTTGCGAACTGCTTTTTTTGCCTTCGCCATCTTCCTTTCAACCATAGTGTTGGTATTGAGCGTCGCGGGGGTCGTTGGGGTGTGGGTAGTCGAGAGGGTGGCGACCGATGTCACGATGGAGGCAACGGCCGCTATCGACGAGGCCGCTCAGGCAGCACGCGACGGCATCCAGCGGGTGAATGCGAGGGTTGCCAGAGCCCGCGAAACGGTAGATACCATCGAGGCGGCCGCTACGCTGGCCAGTCGCGACGTGGTCGAAAGAGGGGTAGCCATGACCCCCCTTTCGGAGGAAAAGGCGCAACAGCTTAATGCAGAGATCCAAGATGCGGTCGACAGCTTCGAAAATTTTCGCCAGGGGCTGTTGGCGATCGTCCATCTGATCAGGGCTATCGATCGGATGCCTATGGTAGAGCTACCGGAGCCGGACCCCGAGCGGCTTCGTGAGGCTAGTGAGAAGATAGATGGTTTGGAGATGCGTGCCGAGGAGTTAGGAAACAGGTTGAGCGGGTTTCGAGCTGGGGCAGCCGGGGCCGCTCTTGAGGTCAGGGAAGCCGCGATGCAGGTCAGCGACCGCCTAGCCGAAGTCCAGGAGGATCTTACCCAGGTGAACGCCCGCCTCTCTGCTGTACAAGCCCGGGCGATCCATCTTCAACAGACACTCCCAACCACCTTCGCCCTGATCGCAATAGCATCCACCCTGCTACTGGTTTGGGTTGCCTATTCTCAGGTGGTAGTAATAAGATCTTCCTGGTCACAGTTAAGGGCGCAGTCCGGCGGGGAGCGTTAACGCCTCTTACCGTGTCATCCCGAGCGCGGAGCGAGGGATCTCCTCAAGCCCTCCCAATCAACGAGGAGATGCTTCGCTCGACGCTCATCATGACAGCTATGCGTTTCCGCAATATTCCGGGGTGGGCCCCAAGGTTCGACGCCTGGCCATAAATGGCCAAGCTGAGACGCTCAAGGACGCTAAAGCGCCCTCCTGTTATAGCCGGTCCTAGCCCGGTTTACCGGGCTTTAGCGTCTCAGCCCGCTGCTTGAGCGGCGGGCGACCGACACAAAGATCGAACACGAAAAAGCGGGCCGCACCCAATATCCAATACGATATCGTCAAGTCACGGCTGTGTATTCGATAATGAAAGCAGTTGTAGCGACGGCCTGGTCTGCAAGTTAATCCGGCCTGAGAATGGCCACGAGGAGGAACGATGGCGAGAAGAGGCTACAACCATCCGGTATTGAGATGGTTGGCGAGGATATTGAGCCTTGCATCTCTTGGCATGCTGCTTCTATTCGTCCTCGGCGAAGGAAGCTGGCCGTTGAGACTCACCCCCTCGGAGTTCGTTCAGTTCGTTTTCTTCCCGATTGGCGTCGCCATCGGAATGGTCCTGGGGTGGAGGCGCGAACTGCTCGGCGGCGTTGTAGCCGTTTTCAGCCTGGCTATGTTCTATCTATCGCACTTCGGCGTAACGGGGAAAATCCCTAGTGGCCCCTGGTTCCTGATCTTCACTTTGCCGGGGATTCTGTTTTTCGCCCTGGGACTATGGAAACAGGCGAGAACCGCCTGAGCCTGACCGCTAAACCGTAGACATCCGCATTTTAGGCCGGTTCGAGATCGAACCGGCCTATTGCTTTGCCATAGTGATTCTAATAGGTTGCCTCCGGCAACCCTTGCCGGGAGCGCGGGCAGTTTGCCTACCTGATTCCCTGGGAACGCGGGCTGTTTGCCCGCCTTTGAACGTCTAAGCAGTTAGCCCAAGATAGCCTGCCCTTTGTCACCCCCGGTCTCTTATTCGTCACCCCTGCTTCCGTTATGCCGCCTTTCGCAGCCCTTCATGGCCGGTCTGCTGCAGGTGCGCCACGAGGAACAAGAGCACCTTGTCAAGATCGCGAACCATCTCGATGAAGATGTCTGCCGTGCCCTCGTCGCCCGCCTTAGATGCCGTTTCGATCGCTGGGCGCGCCGACGCACCAAGCTGAGCGTAGCGCTAGGATAATTCCTGCACAGTGAATTCGAAAGCCATCACTAATTCGAACAGTTACGGCAAGCCCTCGGCCAACAAAAGCCACCCTTGGTAAGTTTACTAGCCTGTTCACGCTAGATCCTATTAGTTCGGGAACGGTAAAGCCGCTCGGTGAAGCCGCCTTCCTGTTGGAATGCCTTAGCTTGAGCCGCAAGTTGGCGGTCTAAGAGGCTGCAAGCCACTGCAATGAGCGTTAGTGCCGCATTGGCGGCGATTTCCGAGTAGCTGGGGTGTTCAAGCCTCGTGAACTTAGTGGACGATGTGGACAATATGGACACCGTGGGCGAACTAGACTGTCCACCCTGTCCACCTAGCCCACCCTGTCCGCTTTTCACCTTCTCATACTGCCCCATCACCCACACCGCCACATCATCCGCTGTAGCTGGGCGCCGTGCGATCAAATCAGACCGGCGCGGGTCGCCGGAATTCCATGCTTTAAGGCCGCGCTGCCTCAAGAAATCCTCGTAGTCCAATCTCAGCTCTTCCAGGCTCGCCCGCGCAACGTTGGTCAGCTTCAACTCCATCTTTTTGGAGGTCCCGGATACCTGGCTGCCTTCGGCGATGTTCTGTACTCCTGACCGAGCAGCCTGCACCATCTGATCGTGGGTCCGGCTATACCGATCAATGTACCGGTCGCAGAACCGTACAGTAACATCGTGAACCAACTGAGCCACCTGAAAGCTCTTCAGCCTCCTGTAGCCCCCATGCTTGGGAATCAGTTCCCCCTTACTGTTCACACCCTCCACTCCTTCCTTCCTTTAACCCACACCATTCACAGCGCCTACTTCGTCCAGCCCATTAACGCCGCCCATCCTGTCTATCCCGCCCACTGTTCGCGCTCAGTTCCCCTTAATTGGCCATCAAATTGCTATTCAAAGGGATCGGCATAACGCTGCCAACGAATAGCTCTATGTAGCTCGATCGATGTCACCATGATGCCTCATAGCTATTAATGATGCAAGCTCAACATACATGTTATCCAGTCATCCCCTCGGGCGACTCCCAGCATCGCCCTACAGTACGGTATCCAGCCCGGTAAACCGAGCTTTAGCGTCTCCGACCGATCGCTTCAATGTCGAGCGACGGGCACAAAAATCGAGTCCGAAAATGTAGGACGCCCACGTTCAAAATCGATGGTTTGGCGAATCGGATTACAGTCCTCTACAATCAATGTAAAATCGTGGAAATGAAACTCAGCTTGAGTTTCAAGAGGAGATAGACATGGACGATGACCTCCGAGCTAGGATTGCCGGGGCGCTGGCTGCGGCGGGAATTATCGGCTTCAAGGACACTACTACCGGTATCCGGCCACAGTGGAGAGCATCATTCTCGTTCAGGGGTAAGCTGCACGGGGAGACCAGCTACGTGCACATCTACGTGCCGGCCAGCGCCGACCAACTCCAGGTCAACTGCTCGGCCCCAGCGTCCTCTCTTGACCCGATGTCAGCGCAGCAGCTCCAAGGCGAAATGGCGAGGTTCAGCACATCCCACGCTGCAGGCTCAGCAGAATTGGCAAGCATGCTGGGCGAACTGGGGGCGACTCCCGCGGACATCAGCGGATGGGAGACCGCTATGAGGCCCTACATGGGGATGAGGCACCGGATGGTGCTCGCCTCCGTGAAGATGTCGCTGGCGAGCCTCTCCGGCAGCTCTTTGGATCTGGCTATCAGGCTGGGACTCAAACTCGCCAGGGCGGCGCGCGATTCCCTAGCCGCCGATTTGAGATAGTCCGAAGCCGGATTAGTTGCGGCGGAGCTGGGGCAAGATGCTACCGGTCCGTGCTCTGTAGGCGCGGTAAGCATCCCCAAAGTGGTCGATCATCATGCGCTCCTCTTGCGGGATACGGACCAGATACATCGGGAGAAACGACACGAGACCCGCGAGGCCCGCGATCCAGTTGTGCAGCAGCAGGGCTTGGGCAAAGCCCCACAGCAGGTGGGATGCGTACATAGGATGCCGGACAGCGCCATACACCCCCTGAGTGACCAGCGTCTGTTCCGCACTGATCTCCAGCGAGGGCGACCAGTTCGCCCCCAGGTCGCGGTGCGAGCGCCAGAAGAGACAGACAGCCGCGGAGAGTAGCAGCGCGCCCAGCCCGCTGGCTCGAGCCTTTGCGACCGCCGACATGCGGTAGTTCGCGAAGTTTAGCCACGAGGTCAAGCTGTAGATCAGGGGGAGTAAAAACATCGTGAGGAACAGCCCTCCCAAGAAGACTCGTTCTGAGCCCGTGACCCGCTGATCCACCTTAACGATCCTGCGACGCCGCCGATTGTAGGGAATACGCACGATTATCTCGGCAACCATGCCGCCGAAATAGATAGCCTTAGGAAGTAGCTCTCCCAATTAATATGCACCTCTATCCACGCTCAAACGTATCTCTCACTGATAGGAGTTACGCGGTGGGATGCCCTTCCGCTTCGGTTATAGGACCTGGGTCCTCAGGACTCAGCACTCAGCACTCAGCACTTCAGCCGGGAGTATCCGGTACCACCCGAGTCTCCTTCGGATCCTGGATGGGCTCCCGGCCGCGCCCCTTCCTCAGCCTCGCGTCTACTGCACGCTGCAGGATGAACTCGATCTGCCCGTTTACGCTCCGGAACTCCTGGCTGGCCCAACGGTTCAGCTCGTCCCACAGCTCGGGGCTTATGCGCAGCAGAAACTTCTTTCGCTCAGACACGATGGATTGCCTACTGGTAGAGAGTGCCGGCGTTTACCACCGGTGTGGCTGTGGATTCGCTGCACAGCACAACGAGTAGATTGCTGACCATCGTCGCCTTTTTCTCCTCGTCCAGCTCCACAACCTTCCTCTCAGACAGCTTCTCCAACGCCAGTTCGACCATGCCAACGGCGCCGTTCACGATCTGCGTGCGCGCCGCAACTACAGCCTGGGCCTGCTGTCGGCGCAACATAGCCTCGGCTATCTCAGGGGCATACGCCAGATGGCTCAAGCGAGCCTCGATCACCCGAACCCCCGCCCTCTCGAAGCGCTCGCTCAACTCCTTCTCCAGGACCTGATTGACCTGCTCCGCACCCGCCCGAAGCGTGAGAACGTCTTCATCGCCATCCTTGAACGTGTCGTACGGATAGGAGCCGGCCAGGTGCCTGACCGCTGCTTCGCTCTGGACCACCACATACTGCTCGTAGTTGTCCACTTCGAAGGTGGCCCGGAAGGTGTCCTCTACCTGCCAGACCACGACTGCAGCGATCTCGATCGGATTGCCAGATTTGTCGTTGACCTTCAGCTTCTGGCCGTTCAGGTTTCTCGCGCGGAGCGTGATCCTCTTCTTCACGTAGAAAGGGTTGGCCCAGTAGAAGCCGCTGCTCCGAACGGTTCCAGCGTAGGTCCCGAAGAGGACCAGCACCTTGGCGTCGTTCGGATTGACGATGAACAGCCCACTTAGGACGAACAACGCGAAGATGGAGACGGCCACCAGAGGGAAGAGCAGCATTATATCCTCCCTCTGGATCAACAGGACGAGTAAAACGATTGCCGCCAGGGTCGCCAGGATGCCGACAGCCAGTCCGATATAGCCCGAGCCTGCAGAACGGCGCTGTTCCGTGTTCATGATGCCTCCAAATCTTATGATATCGCGATGATATCATAATGATAGAAGGATAATCTAGCCGTTCTCTATCTCCGTCTGAACTGCCACTATCTTCGCTGCGCCGTACTTCTCCCGCAGACGCGGCTTTTCGATCTTGCCGGTGGGGTTGCGCGGGACTACATCGAAAATAATCTTTCGCGGGCGCTTGTAGCGGGGCATCGCGGTACAGAATGCTCGTATCTCCTCTTCAGTGCACTCGCAGCCCGGCTTCAGCTCGATGATAGCGGCCGCGATTTCTCCCAGGCGCTTGTCGGGCAACCCGATGACCGCTACATCCTTGATAGCCTGATGCGCACGGAGGAAGTCCTCGATCTGCACCGGGTACAGGTTCTCTCCACCACTGATGATCACGTCCTTCTTCCGGTCAACCAGGAAGATAAACCCGTCTTCGTCCATCCGGGCCATATCCCCCGTTGCCAACCAGCCATCCTTCAGCACTGCCGCGGTCGCCTCAGGGTCGTTGTAGTAGCACTTCATCACGCCAGGACCCTTGACAACCAGCTCCCCAACCTTCCCCTGGGTTACGAGAGATCCATTCTCGTCGACGATCTTGGCTTCCCAGTTGTACCCGGGGATACCGATAGCGCCGACCTTATGAATGTTCTCGATACCTAGATGGACACATCCCGGACCTGCAGACTCGCTCAGCCCGTAGTTGGTGTCGTATTGATGGTTTGGGAAAACCTCCTTCCAGCGGCGGATCAAGCTGGGCGGAACCGGCTGCGCGCCGATATGCATCAGCCTCCATTGAGAGAGGTTGTAGTCTTCCAGCTTGATATCCCCTCTCTCGATAGCGTCCAAAATGTCCTGTGCCCAGGGGACCAGCAGCCAGACGATGGTGATCTTCTCTTCGGAGACCGTCTTGATGATCCATTCCGGCCTGGCTCCGCGTAGCAACACGGCTTTGCTCCCCGACAACAGGCTCCCGAACCAGTGCATCTTTGCGCCAGTATGGTAAAGCGGGGGGATGCATAAGAAGTTGTCTTCACGCGTCTGACCGTGATGCTTTTGCTCCGTGTAGCATGCCGACATCAGGCTTCGGTGCGTATGCAGGATCGCCTTTGGAAACCCCGTAGTCCCTGACGAGAAATACACCGCCGCATCATCCTCGTCCGTTAGCGCGATCCTCGGGGCTTCGGAGCAGCAGTTGGCGGTGAGCCGGTCGTAGCTCTCTGCAAAGCTCGGGCGGTTCTCTCCCGCATAGAAGAGCATCTTCACCCTTGGGATCTGATCGTAGATCGTCTCAACCCGGCCTATGAACTCTGGCCCGAAGATCAAGACGCTGGCTTCCGAGAGATCCAGGCAATACTTGATCTCCTCAGGCGTATATCGGAAGTTCAGCGGCACCGCTATGGCACCGGTCTTCAGTATTCCAAAGTAGATCGGAAGCCACTCGAGGCAGTTCATCAAGAGAATAGCGACCTTATCCCCTTTCTTAACTCCTCTCTTCAGCAGCAGGTTGGCCAGTCGATTGGCTTTCTCGTCAAAGACACGCCAGGTCATATCCCTTCGGTATTCACCTAGCGGGCTGTTTTCGATCAGTTCATACTCACGCCAAGTGACGTTATGCTTTTCCTGGAGATCCATATTGATCTCAGTGAGGCATAGTTCCTGTCCATAAAGCTCGGCGTTTCGCGCTAGTATCTCCGTTATGGGCACTCTTTCTCCTCCCGCTACATCAGCACAGCATAAGTATCAGTTATTTCTATACACTAACACAGTGATAGATAAGGGGCCGATCAGTGAGGCTTACCGAGGCATCTCTGAACCGCTCGTCGAGCGGCCAAGCTGTTCGAGGATACCCACGTGTATCCTACCATGATGCCCATACCTCCCGCATGTCGAACCTCTGGATGGCTTGGCAAATGGTACCACGAAAAGCCGCTGACGGCTTGCCTTGATCAACTACTTTCGCGATCCCTAGCCGATATGTACTATTGCTCATCATCTTATCCGCTGCTAGCATTGCCGCGCGACGTGAGTTGCCCCGTCAGCTTCTCCAATATGTTCCCACGGTAGCGTACCGAATCCACAGACTGTCCTCTGGAGGTAATGCGCAATGGAGCGACGCATTCTAATCTCACTCGTCGTGGCTATCTCGTTGTTCGCAACGTTTGCCGTAGGCAATGTTGCAGCAGCGGTAGCTCCGCTGAGCGAGCAGGAATTGAGTCTACTGAACCACCTCAACGCCGAGCGAATGAATCACGGGATGGCTCCTTTAGAGCTGGACCCGGCGCTCTTGGAACTCGCGCGGGGGCGCTGTTTCGACATGGCCCATCGCAACTACTTCAGCCACGTCACCCCTGACGGCACCACCGTCTTCGATCAGATGAATGCCTGGAGGCTCCCTTACCGCCTGGCTGGCGAGAACATATCTATGGGTTACTATGACGGCGGAGCGGCTCATTGGGGCTTCATGCACAGCCCCAGCCACAGAGGGAACATGCTAAATCCGGGCTTCAACAAGGTCGGCGTGGGGTTCGGGGTATCGCCATCGGGCACCCCCTACTTCGCGCAGGTCTTCGCCAATATGAACTAACGGAGAGAGTGGGCAACGTAGTCGCACCGGCAAGAAACTGCCGGTTGACCAGGCATACACTCAACGAAGGCTGCTACCGGATCTCCGGCAGCAGCCTTCTTGTGTACCCATGCCGCATCCAAAGCGATGCCCCTACGGGGTGTGTGTCAGCTTCACCTCATATCGAATGTCCATGCCCGTATCGGAAGCGGTGAAGGTTTGTTCCCCTGCGACCTCTTGCCCATCTCTCACGGTGAGGACGAACGCGTACAGGCCGTCCTTTTTCCTATCCGCAAAGCCCTTCTCGCACGTCATCTGCACCACAGGTTTCTCTTTCGATGTGGGTGGAGTCTCAGGCACAAAGGAGGTGATCGTTTCACTCTCCGCGCCGAAACGATCCACATATATGGTGAAGGTGTCCGACATGCATGGTAGGAACCCCTCGATGCCAACCAGAACATCGAAGGCGCTGCCTAGCTGTTTCAGCTCTAACTTCAACTCGGAGCCTTCCAGCGGGGGCACCTTGAAGGACTTGTATGTGCCCGTGCCATTGGCCCGGACCATGCCGGTCTTTGATTCGGTCAGTGCACGTGTCTCAGCCTTCGATTCCACCTCGTAGGTCACCAACGAAGGCGCGACGCCGATCGTCACGGTGTTCATGGTTTCCAATTGAAACGTTAACGCCTGCTGTAGTTGCTCCAAAAAGCTATTTCCTTTTGGCGGGCTTAGCGCCGCCAAGGTGGCGGCGAGCTTTATGACGGGGTGGATATTCTTGTATTCGTGGTTTCTGACCAGGCCGTCGAGATATTTTTGCGCGATGCTGTATGCCCATTCCGCCAGCACCGGCATGAATGAGTAATCCTCTGAGAGGGATTCGCCCAGCAGCGCGGACTGTCTTTCTGCGTCCAGCGTTACCATGCTAACCGCATAGAACATATCCTCCTGGCCCTTGTACTGCCGGATCAGCATGTTCCCCTTCTTAATGAGCCTATTCACAAGCCGCAGCTCTACCGTGTAATCCGTAGATTCGCCAGTGGTAAGAGCGAGGTTCCTTTTGGCCGCGATGAGAGCGCTGATAATACCCTCCTCAGGTTTCCCGAAGTCATTGCGGTATTTTTCTAGCTTTTTGGCATCCTGGTCTTCGGTGTCATGGTGGCACTTGATCGGGATAGCCGGCGGCACGGGGACTTCGATCGGCCGTTTCAATATCTGCTTGGCCAGCGCGGACATCTTCCTGATCGAGTCGCGAGCGTCTTGGGCAAGCCCGGCAATTACCGTGTCGTCATTCGAGACATATGCCGTGCTGAAATGAAAGAGCGTCATTTCCACGGCATCTTGGTTTCTTTGCACGATGGACAGCTCCAGCTCCTCCCCTTTGCCGTTCCCCGAGAAAAGCAGGCCGGATGTCTCGATCCCCGCGCCTCTGACGGAAAGCGTGGCCGGCACCGTAAAGCTCAGCCCATCGGGCTGCAGCACTACCCCACCAGATATGTCACCAAGGCTGCTGCTGACGTTCTTCATATCTGTCATCGTGATCGTCTCGGGGTGATCCAGAGCGCCCGCCGGAATGGTCAGCACCCAATTCAAGCCGTTGCCAGACTCCAACGAGAGCGTCTTTTCCGTCCCGT